>NZ_JBEXTX010000020.1:0-86041 GCF_040614175.1 Amycolatopsis sp. NPDC006131 | reverse complement strand
GTCCTTCCGTGCGGGCTTGGGTTGGGCGGCCTGGCCGAGGGGCCGGTCCGCCCCCCGCCGCTCGCCCTCGGCCGGTCCGTCTGCCTCCCGGCCAGCCTGTCCTCTGCCCCTCGACCACCACGTCGGTTGCCTCCGCCCGCCCCAGCCAGCCCGCCGGGCGGCCGCTGCCCAGCGCGCCCGCCCGGCGGCCGCTGACCCGGCCGGCTGCCGTGGGTCAGGCGCCGAGAGCCGGGTCCGTCCGGCTCAGCCGCCCGGTCTCCACGTGCCCGGCCAGCTGGCTGGTCAGGCCGGGGGCGCTCACGGTCACGTCGTACCACCCGTCGGTCGTCCGGACCAGGTGGGTGACCGCCGCGCCGGGGCGGAGGCGGTAATCCACCCGCCGGTGGCCGTAGCCGCTCGTCACCGTCACTCCCAGCGTCGTGCGGCCCGGGTTCGTCAGCACCAGCTGCAGGTCCCCGCCGACCGGCCGCGCGGTCACCTCGGCCCCGCTGCCGGCGAACCGCCGGTAGAAGCCGTTCGGGCCGTGCACGACGACCTCCGACGACGCCGGCCACTCGTCGCTCAGCCGCTGCCCGGCGCCGACCGTGTAGCCGCGCGGGCCCGCCGCCGACGTCACGTGGAAGTGCGCGCCCACCGGGCCGCGGCTGGCGAACGTCAGCCGCAGCACGCCGTCGCGCACCTGGCCGTCCACCGTCAGGTCGTAGGGCAGCGGCAGGGCCGGGCGCTGACCGCGTTCCTGCCGCGGCAGCGCCGGATCGGCCGGGGGAGCGGGCACGTAGTCCGGGTGCCGCTCGCGGTCGGGCGGGTAGTAGCCGTCCGTTCCGGGCAGGCCCGGCACCGCGGCGTCCGTTCGGGAGAAGTCGAACGCCGTGGTCAGGTCACCGCAGATCGCCCGGCGCCACGGCGAGATGTTCGGCTCGTGCACCCCGAACCGCCGCTCCAGGAACCGCACGATCGAGGTGTGGTCGAACACCTGCGAGCACACCCGGCCGCCCTTGCTCCACGGCGACACCACCAGCATCGGCACCCGCTGGCCCAGCCCGTACGGCTGACCGTCCAGCAGTTCGCCGGAAACGTCCACAGTGGACCGGTCCGGGTACGGCGGCACCACGTGGTCGAAGAACCCGTCGTTCTCGTCGTAGGTGATGAACAGCGCCGTCCGGCTCCACACCTCCGGGTTGGTGGTGAGCGCGTCGAGGACCCGCGCGATGTACCAGGCGCCGTAGTTCGCCGGCCAGTTCGGGTGTTCGGTGAACGCCTCCGGGGCGACGATCCAGGACACCGCGGGCAGCCGGCCCGCCTTCACGTCGGCGGTGAGGATGTCGAAGAACCCCTCGCCCTTCGCGGCGTTCGTGCCGGTGCGCGCCTTCTCGTGCAACGGGTCGCCCGGCTTGGCGTTGCGGTAGTTGTCGAAGTACAGCAACGAGTTGTCGCCGTAGTTGCCGCGGTAGGCGTCGCTGATCCAGCCCCAGCTGTGCTCGGCGTCGAGGCCGTCGCCGACGTCCTGGTAGATCTTCCACGACACGCCGGCCGCTTCGAGCCGTTCCGGGTAGGTCGTCCAGCTGTAGCCGAGTTCGTCGTTGTCGATGACCGGGCCGCCGCCGGTGCCGTCGTTGCCGGTGTAGCCGCTCCACATGTAGTACCGGTTCGGGTCGGTGGGCCCGATCAGCGAGCAGTGATAGGCGTCGCAGATCGTGAACGCGTCGGCGAGGGCGTAGTGGAACGGGATGTCCTCGCGCGTCAGGTAAGCCATCGTGGTCGCGGTCTTCGCCGGGATCCAGCGGTCGTAGCGGCCCTGGTTCCACGCGGCGTGGCCGCCTTCCCAGCTGTGGTCGAGGTCCTCCAGGAACTGCAGCCCGAGGTCGCGCGCCTCCGGCCGGAACGGGAGCACCTCGCGCGTGCCGTCGGACTGGTGCCACACGGACTTGCCGCTGGGCAGCGTCACCGGGCGTGGGTCGCCGAAGCCGCGCACCCCGCGCAGAGAGCCGAAGTAGTGGTCGAACGAACGGTTCTCCTGCATCAGGACGACGACGTGCTCGATGTCGCGCAGGGTGCCGGTGCGGTGTCCGGCCGGGATGGCGGCGGCGCGGGCGATGCTCGGGGCGAGCGCGGACAGGGCGGCGGAACCGCCCGCCAGCTGCAGGAACCCGCGACGGTTCAGGGCTGTCATGGCGGTCAGCCTGATCCCGCCGCGGGTACGGGAGGCGTCGCGGCGGCGACCGGACGGCGAACACTTGACTGCCCGAGCGTGAGAAGGTAAGCCTACCCTTACTAATGGGAGGTGGGCTTTGAGCCGGTTCGAGAAGATCGTCCTGAAAACGCTGCGGGCGCCGACGTATCCGCTCCGGGTGTGCGCGGTCGAGGACGTCGCTGACCACTACCGACGGATCCGGTTCGCGGGGCCCGAACTGCTTGCCGCGGAGGAAACGCCGCCCGCGTTCTGGATCCGGCTGTGGATCCCCGCGGACGGCGAGGAGTACCAGCGGGCGTACACGGTGACCGACGTCCGCCGCGACGACGGCACCTTCGCGTGTGAGTTCGCGCTGCACGAGGGCGAGGGAGTGGCGTCGGAATGGGCGCGGCGCGCGGAACCGGGCCAGACCCTGCGCGCCACGGTGTACGGCAGCAAGCGCTTCGCGGTGCCCGCGCCCGCCCCGGAGGGGTACCTGCTGGTGGGCGACCCGTGCTCGCTCCCGGCGATCAACGACATCCTGCGCGCGCTGCCGGAACCGGTGCCCGCGAAGGTGTTCCTGCTCGAGGACCACGACCGGCTGCCGGTGGCGGGCGGGGACGTCCGGTGGTGCGGATCGCCGGAAGAGGTGCTGGCCGCCGTGCGGGACCTCGGTCCGCTGCCGGGCTGGCACGCCTGGGTGGCGACGGAAAGCGCGTTGACGCGCCAGGTGCGCGGTCTGGCGCAGGACGCCCTCGGGGTGCGCAAGCAGGACGTCACGTCGCAGGGCTACTGGACGCGGGGCCGGGCGATGGGCCGCGCCCGGCGCTGAGCCGGCGCGCGGCGGCGACCAGTTCGCGCACCGCCGGGGCGATCTCGGTCGCGAAGAGCTGCAGCGGGCCCGGGGAGCCGGCAGGCAGCAGGAACCCGCTCACCCCGTGGGTGAGGGCCAGCTCGGCGAGCCGCTCGGGCCAGCCGCGCGGTGAGCCGAGCGCGGGCGGGGACAGGTTGTAGAGACGGCGGATCGCGGCCGGGTCGCGTCCCGCGTCCGCCGCGGCCGCGTCGACGGCGGCGTTGGCGGCGGGGAGATCGGCGGGCGGGATGCGGGTCATGCTCGGCAGCCAGCCGTCGGCGAGGGCGCCGGTCAGGCGCAGCATCCGCGGCCCGAGCGCGCCGACCCAGATCCCCGGGCGGCCCGGCGGGGGAGCGGGTTCGGCGCCGTCCAGGCCGTAGTGCTTGCCCGGCAGGTGGACCGGGCTGCCGGGTGTCCACAGTGCACGGACCACCGCGATCGCCTCGCCGAGCGCGGCGACCGCTTCCGCGGGCGCGCGCCACGGCCCGCCCTCGGCCGCGATCGCGTCCCAGTACGCCCCGGCGCCCAGCGCCAGGTCGACCCGGCCGCCGCTGAGCGCGCCCAGGCTCGCTACGGTGCGAGCCAGCATCGCGGGCGGGCGCAGCGGTAGGTTGGCGACGTTGGGGAACACGCGCACCCGCTCGGTCCGCGCGGCGATCACCGACAGCGTCGTCAACGCCTCGGTGAACTCCGGACGGTACGGGTGGTCCGGCACGCTCACCAGGTCCAGCCCCGCGCGGTCGGCGACCCGCGCGAGGTCCAGCGCCAGTTCCGGCCGCCCGGTGGCCGGGGTGAGGACCGCGCCGAAGAGCAGGTCGTGCCCGTAGTCGGTCATCGAGCCGCCACCGGGCGCGGCGCGGGCGCGGGCACGAGCCGCCCCGGGCCGGCGAGCGCGACCAGCGCCGCCACCCCCATCGCGATCGCGGACAGCGCGAACGCCGTGGTGTAGCCGGATTCCACCGGGAACCGGGTGCCCGCGACGACCTCGGCGGTGACGATGGTCGACGCGATCTGCGCGCCGAAGGTGCCGCCGATGGTCCGCATGATCGTGTTGATGCCGGTCGCCTCCCCGGTCTGCCGCGGGTCGACCGCGCCGACGACGAGGTTGGCCAGCGAGGCGAAGGCGAACCCGACGCCGATGCCGAGGATTCCGTTGCCGAGGTAGATCGGCCACGGCTCGCCGTGCGCGACGGCGAACAGCACGAACCCGGCCGCGCCGATCACGCACGCCAGCACCAGCGGGAGCTTGAAGCCGGCCTTCGCGCCGATGCGCCCGGCGAGCGGGCTGGCGAACAGCATGGTCACGGCCATCGGGATGATGAACAGCCCGGCCTCGGTGACCGACGCGCCGAAGCCGTACCCGGCCTGCGGCGGCGTCTCGACGAGCAGCGGCACCAGCGTGAACGCGCCGTACATGCCGAAGCCGATGATCAGTGCGGTGATGTTGGACGTCAGCACCGCGGGGCGGCCGAGCAGCCCGATGTCGATCAGCGGCTGGGTCAGGCGTTTTTCCACCAGCGCGAACACGACCAGCAGGACCACGGCGGCCGCGAACAGCCCGATGATCGCCGCGGAGCCCCAGCCCCACACCCGGCCCTCGCTGATCGCCAGCAGCAGCGCGACCAGTCCGCCGGTGAGCAGCAGCGCGCCCGCCCAGTCGACGCGGCCCGGCGAGCGCACCGGCGACTCGCGCACGAACGCGGCGACGGCGGCGATGCCGGCGACGATCACCGCGAACATCAGCCAGAAGATCCACTCCCAGCTCAGCGCGTCCACGATCGGGCCGGGAATCACGAGCCCGACGCCGAACCCGATGCCGAAGGTCGAGCTGATCCAGCCGATGGCGACCGGCACCCGTTCGCGGGGGAACTCGTCGCGCACGATGCCGAAGGCCAGCGGGAAGGTCGCGGCGCCGACGCCCTGGATCGCGCGGGCCGCGATCAGCACGCCGATCGACGGGGCGAGCGCGGCGAGCAGCGTGCCCACGGCGGACACCGCGAGGCAGGCGAGCAGCACGCGGCGCTTGCCGAACATGTCGCCGAGGCGGCCCAGCAGCCCGGTGGCGACCGACGCGGTGAGCAGGAAGGCGCTGAGCACCCAGGAGACGGTGGTGGTGGAGGTGCCGAACTCGGCCTGCAGCGTCGGCAGGGCGGGCACCGGCATGGTCTGCAGCAACGAGAACGACAGCACCGCGATCAGCAGCGCGGCGAAGGGTGCGGAAGTTCGTGTCATGACGTAATGATTACATGACGACATGATTACGTCCAGAAGGTAGGATCGGCGCATGGACGACCGCGAGACGCGCCCGCCGACCCTGCTCGCCCTGCCCTCGTACCTGGCGGGCCACGTCGCGCGGATCGGGCACCGCGGGCTGGTCGCGGCACTGGCCGAGCACGACCTGCGGTTGCCGCACTTCGCGGTGCTGACGGGTTTGTCGGACTTCGGGCCGCTGGCCCAGCACGAGCTCGCCGACCGGCTCGGGCTCAACCGCAGCCACCTCGTCGGGTACCTGGACCTGCTGGAACAACGCGGCTTCGTCCGCCGCGAACGCGATCCCGCCGACCGGCGCCGCCAGCGAGCCGCCCTGACCGAGCCCGGCTCGGAGCTGGTGCGCCACCTGCAGGAGGTGGCGCACCGCTCACAGGAGGAGTCGCTGGGCGTGCTGTCCACAGAGGAGCGCCGGACGCTGGTGGAGCTGATGCGACGGGTCGTCGTGGCCGACGATGCCGCGTCGAAGGAAGTGACCGCCTAGCGGCGGGACGGCCGGCCGAAGTTGTCCGCTGTGGGCTTGGGGGGTCCCTCGCGCGGACCGGCAAGGCAGTCCTCAGTGCCGGGACGACCAGTCGAAACTACTCACGTTGGACCCGGTGGCAGGTATTCCAGCTCCACCCAGCCGTCGTACCCGGTGACGGCAGGCGATCCAGTCACGCGGTCAGCCCTGGGCCGGTGGCTGCCACGCACGCCCCAGGTGGGCGGTCCTGCGGGCAGTGTTCAGCAGCGTGTTAGCCCAGCCGAAGCCGTCCACAGTGGACCCGCTCGGCACGTATCTCAGGCTCGCCCAGCCGTCGTGTCCGGTGGCGGTCCGGTGCTCCCGCCTCCCGGTCACCCCGAGCCGGCGGCCGTGCGCACCACCCTGGCCGCCCGTCCGACAGGCAGCGCTCAGTGCCGGGACAACCAGCCGAAACTGTCCACAGTAGACCCGCTCGGGACGTACTCCAACCCCACCCAGCCGTCGTACCCCGTCGCGGCCAGGCGGTCCAGCCACGCGGTCACCCCGAGCCTCCCGGTGCCCGGCTCGTGCCGTCCCGGCGCGTCGGCCACCTGCACGTGCCCGGTCCGCGCCAGCAGCGGCGGCGTGAGCAGCGCGTCCAGGTCGTCGCCGTTGTTGCCCAGGTGGTAGACGTCCGTCAGCAGCGCGATGTTGCCCGCCCCGACCTCGTCCGCGAGCGCCAGCGCGTCGGCGGCGCGCAGCAGCGGGTAGTCCGGCGCGCCGCTGAGCGGTTCCAGCAGCACCGTGCCCGGCAGCCGGTCGGCGGCGAAGGCGAGGTTGTCCAGCAGCACGTCCCGCGAAGCGCCGGTCCGGTTGCCGGGCAGCACGTTGAACCGCGAGCACCCCAGCCGCTCCGCGATGCCGGCCGCGACGTCCACCCCGTCGCGGAACTCGGCCGTCCGCGCGGCGAACCCGGCCAAACCCCGCTCGCCCGCGGCGAGGTCGCCGTGCGGCACGTTCAGCGACACCAGCTCCACCCCGGCGTCGGCGATCGACGCGACGAACCGCTCGACCTCGCTGTCCCCGGGCACGCCGTCGAACGGCCACCACGACTCCACCCCCGCGAACCCGGCCTCCGCCGCCGCGGCCGGGCGGCGCTCCGGCGCCAGCTCGGTGAACAGGATCGAGGTGTTGACGTCGTACCGCATGACGTCATCCTCGCAGACGCGCCCGCAACTCCAGCTTCGCGATCTTGCCGGTCGCGCCCTTCGGCAGCTCGTCCACGATCCGCACCCGCCGCGGGTACTTGTAGGCGGCGATGCGCTCCTTGGCCCACGCCACGATCTCGTCCGGTTCGGCGCTCGCGCCCGGCTTGAGCGAGACCACCGCGACGACCTCCTCGCCGAGCCGCTCGTCCGGCTCGCCGATCACCGCCGCCTCGCCGACCGCCGGGTGCCGGTACAGCAGCTCCTCCACCTCGCGTGGGTAGACGTTGAACCCGCCGCGGATGATCAGGTCCTTCTTGCGGTCCACGATGAACACGAACCCGTCGGAGTCGACGTAGCCGAGGTCGCCGGTGTGGAACCAGCCGCCGCGGAACGCCTCCGCGGTCTCCTGTGGCCGCTTGTAGTAGCCCTTCGTGATGTTGTGCCCGCGCAGCACGATCTCGCCCACCTGCCCGGACGGCAGCGGGTGGTCCTGGTCGTCGACGATCCGCAGTTCCACACCCCAGATCGGCTTGCCGATCGAGAGGATCTTGCGGTTGTCCGCGCCCGGGTTGACCGTCGTGGTCGACGCCGACTCGGACAGCCCGTAGCCCTCCAGCACCGGGATGCCGTACTTCTCCTCGAAGCGGCGCAGCACCTCCTCCGGGATCGCCGCCCCGCCGGAGCTGCCGATCCGCAGGCTGCTGGTGTCGTAGCCGGTGGTGTCGGCGTAGGCCAGCGCGTGGTACATCGTGGGGACCCCGGCCATGATCGTGACCCGGTCCCGCTGGATCGCCTCCAGCACCGCGGGCACTTCGAAGCGCGGCACCACCGAGATCGTGCGCCCGTGGCGGGCCGAGGCGTTGAGGATGCTCGACAGGCCGTAGACGTGGAAGAACGGCAGCACGGCCAGCGCGACGTCCTCGGGTTCCGCGCCGAAGCGCTCGCTGCCCAGCGTGCACGTCATGTAGAGCTGGAAGTGGGACAGCTCGGCGCCCTTGGGGCGGCCGGTGGTGCCGCTGGTGTAGAGCAGCACGGCCGTGTCGTCCGCCGCGCCGGGGAAGATGTCGCCGTCGTCGGCGGGCTCCAGCAGCACCCGGAAGGACAGCGTCCCCTCCGGCCAGGCGCCGGCATCGAGGTCGCCGACGACCACCGCGCGGACGTCCGGGACCTCCTTGAGCGCCGTGGTGACCTCGGGCGCGCCCGCGGCGTGGGCGATGATCATGCGCGCGTCGGAGTCGTCCAGGTGGTAGGCGATCTCGGCGGACTTGAGCAGCGGGTTCAGCGGGACCATCGTCAGGCCCGCCTTGAGGATGCCGAAGTAGGCGATCACGAACTCGGGCACGTTGGCGAGCTGCACCGCGACCTTGTCCCCGGGGCGCAGGCCCGCCTCGCGCAGGGCGACGGCGACCCGGCCGGAGCGCTCGTCGACCTCGGCGTAGGTCATCGCGCCTGACGGGAAGCGCAGGAAGTCCTTGCCCGGCGTGGCCGTCGCGGACTCCCGCAGCATGATCGCCAGGTTGAAGCTCATCGGCTGCCCACCTTCCGAACGTCGTTCTGTCCGGCGTGCCCGGATTTCCCCCAGGTGTGCCGGATGGCCTGCGGGTCGGCTGTCAGACCCGGCAGAATCCCGTTCGGTTTTGCGGCGACGTCGACCCGTCAGCCAGTGAACCGCGCGGCCGGTGCGGTGGTCAAGCCCCCGGCGCGTCGTCGAGGTCGCCGGGGCGGATGCGGTAGACCTGCAGGCGCAGGTCGTAGTACTTCGTGGTCTCGCCGACCCACTGCATGCCGAGCCGCTTGGCCGTCGCGATCGCCCGAACGTTGTTCGGTCGTGCGACGGCGAACAGCTCGTCGGTGTCCTGGGTGAAGGCCCACCGGATCAGGGCCTGGCTGCCCTCGGTGGCGTAGCCCTGCCCCCACGCGTCGGGGTGCAGCTGCCAGCTGAGTTCGAGGTCCTCCTCGTAGGGCGGCAGCAGGCGGATGGCCAGACCGCCGATGACCTGGCCGTCCTCGCGTCGTTCCATGGCCCAGCGGCCGCGCGGCGGCGGCAGGTTCGGCTGGGCCTCGTGCCAGGCGTGCAGCACCGCACGCATCGCGGCGACATCTCCGACCCGGTCCATCACCGGGGTCAGCCAGTGCGTGACCTCTTCCGAGCCGTAGATCGCGAAGGCGGCGTCGGCGTCGTCGGCCGTCCAGTCACGGATGACCAGCCGGTCGGTGATCAGGGGCGACTCCATGTGTAAACGCTACGTGAAGTGCGGCCGGTACGGCAGCCGCGAGCGGCAGATGCGCCCAGAGGGCGGTACGGTCCCCGTCGCCGCTGCGGCCCCACATGGCCGCGCAGGTGGTCAGGACATGCAGGCCGGTGCCGAAGCCGCTGTCCGCGGAGGGCAGCTCGATGCCGGGCGCGGACAGCGAGATCCGCAGCCAGCCGGACTCGGTGCCCTCGCGCACGAGCCGGATCGTGGCGGGCAGGCAGCTCTGCTCGTAGGCAGCGCTGGCCAGCGCGTCGATGACGAGCAGCGCGTCGGTGACCGTCTCCACCGTGCAGCCGTCGAGGAAGGTCGCGGCCGACTCCCGCAGGGTCCGGATGTCCGTGGGGTGGTTCAGCACCCGTTGCAGGGCGTTGTCGATCCAGAAGTCGGTCACGCGGGCTCCCTCCGCTGTCTGCTCAACGGTCGAGTGAGGCTACCCGGGCGAGCGTTGCTGAAACCGCGCATGTTGTGACCGCGGTCTCAGTTCGTCAGCCAGGTTACGCGTCCTGGGTGTGGTGGCGCAGCAGCCGGGACAGCAGGCCGGTCAGCTGCTCCCGTTCCGGGCCGCTCAGCGGGGCGAGCAGGTCGTCCTGGATGCGCGCGATCTGTTTGTCGAGGCGTTTGAGCTGCCTGCGGCCGGCCGGGGTGATCGTGATGACGTTGCGCCTGCGGTCGGCCGGGTCCGGTTCGCGGCTGACCAGGTCGCGGTCGGCCAGTTCGTTGATGGTCGCCACCAGGTCGGAAAGGTGGATCGCGCTGCGGCGGCCGAGCGTGGCCTGGCTCGACGGCCCGGACTCCTCGAGCGCGGCCAGCAGGCGGTAGTGGTAGCCGCGGGCGCCGGCCTCGGACATGCCCTCGGTGACGAGCCGGTGCGCGTGGTGCGCGGTCTGGGTGAGCAGCCAGCTGGGCAGGTTCCGCAGGCGTTCGGGGGCGGTGGTGTCCATGATCGGAGTGTAACCGAAACGTTCGCCCGGCAAATCATTTGACGAACTAACGTTTGTCGGTCTAACGTTTCCGGCATGACTGAGAAGCCCTTCCGCATCGACATCCCGCAGTCCGCTCTCGACGACCTCGCCGCCCGCCTGGAGCGCGTCCGCTGGCCCGACGAGCTGCCCGGCGCGGGCTGGGACTACGGCATCCCGCTCGCCCGTGTCCGCGAGCTGGCCGATCACTGGCGCGACGGCTACGACTGGCGCGCCCAGGAGGCCCTGTTGAATTCGTTCCCGCAGTTCACCGACGAGATCGACGGGCAGACCGTGCACTACCTGCACGTGCGGTCACCGCGGGCGGACGCTCTGCCGCTGGTCGTGACGCACGGCTGGCCCGGTTCGGTCGTCGAGTTCCTGGACGTGATCGGGCCCCTGTCGCGCGACTTCCACCTGGTGATCCCGTCGATCCCGGGTTTCGGCTTCTCCGGGCCGACGGCCGAGCGGGGCTGGGACGTGGCCCGGGTGGCGCGGGCATGGGCCGAGCTGATGCGCCGGCTGGGGTACGAGCGGTACGGCGCGCAAGGCGGCGACTTCGGCTCGGGGATCTCGCAGCAGCTCGCCGCCGTCGCGCCGGACCAGGTGGTGGGTGTGCACCTGAACTACCTGCCGACGCTGCCGCCGCCCGGTGGGATCGCCGGATTGTCCGAAGAGGATCAGCGGAGGCTCGACCACACGAAGGCGTACGCCGCGAACCGGCCCGGCTACCAGATCCTGCACATGACCACGCCGCAGACGATCGCCTACGCCCTGACCGATTCGCCGGTCGGGCAGCTGGCGTGGATAGCCGAGCGGTTCGCGAAGTGGACCGACCCGGAGTCGCGCATTCCGGACGACCGGCTGCTGACGGACGTGATGCTGTACTGGCTGACCGGGACCGCGGGATCGGCCGCGCGCCTGGCGAAGGAGAGCACGTACGCCGCACAGGCGGGCCGCCCGTGCCCGGCGCCGGTCGGGGTGGCGGTCTTCGCGCACGACATCACCCTGTCGGTGCGCGCGGTCGCCGAACAGCGCCTCGACATCCGCCACTGGAGCGAGTTCGAAAGAGGCGGCCACTTCGCGGCGATGGAGGTGCCTGATCTGTTCGTCGAGGATGTGCGCAAGTTCTTCAGCACGCTGACCTGAGGCGCGGGAGCGCCGCCACCCTGCGGCGGCGCCGCCCACCAAAACCACCGGCGCCGTCGCCGGGTCCGAGCCGCCGCGGTTGGCGAAGCCTGCGCCGCCAAGGCGACGAGGCAGACGGGTGTCGCCGGGGGAGGGTTTTTCTGGGCTTTGCCTGTCCCGGGTGCTTCTGCCATGTTGCACCCAGGAGCGGAGAGGGGGCCCGATGCCGGAAGCCGAGATCCTGTCGCCGGGGGAGTTGCGCGCACTCGGGGCGTGGATGGACCGCCAGGGGCTGCCCGGCGGGCCTGTCGAGGACCTCGCGCCGATCGCCGGTGGTACTCAGAACCTGATGGTGTCGTTCCGCCGTGGCGGCCGGGCGTATGTGTTGCGCAGCGGGCCCCGGCACCGGCGGGCGCGCAGCAATGACGTGCTGCGCCGGGAGATGCGGGTGCTCGCCGCGCTGTCGGGTACGGCGGTGCCGCACCCGGAGCTGATCGCGGCCTGCCCGGAGGAGACCGTCCTGCCTGGCGCGGTCTTCTACCTCATGGAGCCGGTGGACGGGTTCAACGCGACCGTCGAGCTGCCCGAACCACACGCCACCCGTCCCGACCTGCGGCACGAGATGGGCCTGGCGATGGCCGACGCGCTGGCGGCGCTCGGCGCGGTCGACCACGAGCGGGCCGGCCTGGCGGATTTCGGTCGCCCACACGGGTTTCTCGAACGTCAGGTGCCGCGATGGCTCGCGGAGCTCGATTCCTACGCGGGCCACGACGGTTACCCCGGGCCGGACCTGCCGGGCGTGGAGGGTGTCGCCGACTGGCTCGCGCAGCACGTGCCCCAGCGGTGGTCACCAGGCATCCTCCACGGCGACTACCACCTGGCGAACGTCCTGTTCGACCGCCGTGGCGCCACGGTCGCGGCGATCGTGGACTGGGAGATGAGCACGATCGGCGACCCGCTCCTCGACCTTGGCTGGCTGCTGGCCACGTGGCCCGGCACTCGCCCGATGCTCGGATGGACCGGCCTCGCCATGGCCGGCGACCTCGCCACCGAGGAGGAGATCGTGGCCCGCTACGCCGCTCGCTCGGGACGGGACACCTCCGGAATCGCCTGGTACGCGGTGCTGGCGTGCTTCAAGCTGGGCATCGTGCTGGAAGGCACGCACGCGCGTGCCTGCGCGGGCAAAGCGCCACGCGCCATCGGAGACCGCCTGCACGCCGCGGCGGTCGGGTTGTTCGAGCAGGCGCTGGACCGGATCGCGTGTTCGTGAATGACTGAGGTGCCCGGCGCGGCTGCGGTGGTGAGTGCAGCGCCGAGACGGCCTTCACCCGGCGGTTGCGGATCGTGGTGAGCATGCGCGCCGGGAGGGCTTGCGCGGTGGGATGTGCTTGCGGGCCGGAGATGTGCTTGCGGCCCGGCGCTGGGCTTGCGCGGCGGGTGGGCTCGCGGGGCGGGGATGGGTTCGCGCGACGGATGGGCCTGCGGGGGCGATGGGCTTGCGGGGCGGCGCTGGGCCGCCGGGGCGGGAGGGGCTCGCGCCGCCGGGATGTGTGTGCCTCCGCGGCCGACGGTCGGCTGGGCTGCGCGGTGACCGGTGGGCTGGGCTGCGCGGTGGCCGGTGGCCGGTGGCCGGTGGGCTGCGCGGTGGTCGGTGGTCGGTGGGCGGGCCGCGGTGGGCGGCTGCTCGCTCCGGAGGGCTGCTCGCGCGGGATGGCGAGGGATTCGGCGGGCGGCTCGCCGTGATCGGGTGGGGGGATTGCACGCGAGGATCTCGCACCGGGATGGCCTTGACCAGGTGCTGGTGGTGGGCGTCGCCGATTCCGGTCGGGAGGTGGTCGGTGGCGGCGCATCGGGTGTCAGGGGCGGTGGTCAGGGCACCACGGTCACCGGCCAGAGACCGGACCGCACGAGGCGGTTCGCCACCGAGCCGACGATCCGGTGGCCCCGGCTCTCCGACGCGCCCACCACGACGAGGTCGGCGTGCAGCTCCACCGCCGCGCGGCGGAGTTCCGTGAAGGCGTCGCCGCGGCGGACGATGAACGTGATGGGCAGGCCGGCTTCGTCGGCGAGGTTGCGGATCGGTCCGCGCATCTCGTCGATCGTCGCTTCGTAGGCCTGCTCCTGGGCCGCCGCGAGGTAGCCGCTCGCCATGCCAGTCCACGCCGTCGGCGCCAGCACGTACACCAGCACCAGCCGCGACCGCTGCCGTCGCGCCAGCCCGGCCGCGTAGGCGCCCGCCCGGGACGCGGTGGGAGAGCCGTCGACGCCGGCGAGGACGACGTGCGGCCCGTCGGTGCCCCGCTCGAACGGGCCCGGCGACCACGCCGGGCCGTACTCCTCCACCAGTTGTCCCCGCTCCGCACCCACGGCACGCATTATCTGGCACCGCCGCTCCGGGTGCGGGCGCCCGCCACGGCTTTGGTACGAATGACGTCTACGCCGACAGGAGGAACCAAGTCGTGGGTAACGGGCCCGACCCCGTGCGGGCGGCCGACGTGGCGATGGCGGCCGCCCGGTTCGCCGGGGTCATCCAGCCGACGCCACTGCACCGCAACGAACGGCTTTCGCTGCAGCACGGCGTGGACGTCTGGCTCAAGCGCGAGGACCTGTCCGCCGTCCGCTCCTACAAGGGCCGGGGCGCCTACAACCTGGTGAGCCAGCTCTCACCGGAGGAGCGCGCCCGCGGCGTGGTGTGCGCGAGCGCGGGCAACCACGGCCAGGGTGTGGCGTTCGCCTCAGCCGCCCTCGGTGTCCTCGCCCGCGTCTACCTGCCGCGCACCACGCCCCGCCAGAAGCGGGACCGCGTCGCCCGGCTCGGCGGCGAGCACGTCCAGATCGTGGTGCACGGCGACACCTACGACGACGCGGCCGCCGCCGCGCAGGCGTACGCGGCGAGCACGGGCACGACGATGATCCCCGCGTTCGACGACCCGCGCACGATCGCCGGGCAGGGCACCGTCGTCAAGGAGGCCATCGAGCAGCTGGGCCGCGCGCCCGACGTCGTGATCGTGCCGGTCGGTGGCGGCGGCCTGCTCGCCGGGACCCTCGCCTGGCTTCGCGAGACCCACCCCGAGGTGCGGGTGATCGGCGCTGAGCCGCAGGGCGCGGCCAGCATGGCTCTCGCGCTCGAACACGGCGCCCCCATCGCGATGGAGACCATCGACCCGTTCGTCGACGGCGCCGCTGTCCGCCTCGTCGGGCAGCACACCTACGCCCTCGCCGCCGAACGCCGGCCCGCCATGATCGCCGTGCCCGAGGGCAAGATCTGCGTCGAGATGCTCGACCTCTACCAGTCCGACGGCATCATCGCCGAGCCCGCCGGCGCGTTGTCACCGGCCGCGCTCGGGCTCGACCTCGACCTGGAACCGGGCTCGACCGTGCTGTGCATCGTGTCCGGGGGCAACAACGACGTCAGCCGGTACGCCGAGATCGTCGAGCGAGCCCTGATCTTCGAGGGGCGCAAGCACTACTTCCTCGTCGAGTTCCCACAGGAGCCCGGCGCGCTCCGCCGGTTCCTCGACGACGTGCTCGGCCCGGACGACGACATCACGCTCTTCGAGTACGTCAAGCGCAACAACCGCGAGACCGGCCCGGCTCTGGTCGGGATCGAACTGGGCTCGCCGGACAACCTCGAACCGATGATGAAGCGGATGGCGGCGGGTCCGCACCGCATCGAGCGCGTCCCGCCGGACAGCCCCCTGTTCACGTTCCTGGTGTGACAAACGTAGCCTGACCTGCGGTTTTACTCTGATTGACTCTATGATCTTCGGTGGCACTTTTTGAACTGTCTTGCCTGCTCGGCAGGCCTTTTCACGCCCCGCCTGTCGCAGTTCGTGCGGAGTCGGTTTCACCCGGCTCTGCCCCAGGTTCTGCCCCATCTGCCCCACCGACCAGCTCCAGTGTCGGCTTCTCGCCCAGCGCCGCCATCAGCTTCGCTCGGGTGGCCGTCGACTGCTGTACGTATTCCCTGGTCTGATTGATGTCGGCGTGGCCCATCAGTTCGGCGAGGGTAAAGACGTCGATGCCGCCGTCCGCTGCGCTGGTAGCGAAGCCGCGGCGTCCCGCATACAGCCCGCCTGGTGGTTCCTTGCCAGCTTGGTTGTATGCCCGCCACAGCGCCTCCTGAACGTTCATAGGAGTGGCTATGTTGCCCCGCGGCGTCAGGAACACCAGGGAACTGCGGCAGCGTGATCCGTCTGAATGGGGGATGCCGCAGCCGCCCGTCAGGTCGCGGCCGTTGAGCCTGCGGTCGAGGATCTCGAGAGCCTTCTTCGTGAGCGGCACCTTGCGAGCATCACCGTCTTTGGGATACGGCCGGATCACCTTCCGCTTCGAGACGTAGACCATGGAGACATCAACCCAGCCTCGCTTCCGATCCACATGATCAGCGTGAAGGCCGGCGATCTCCCCGGGGCGGAGGCCGGTTTGCTTGGTGAATTCGACGATGTCGGCGAACTCCTCCGACAGCTTCAGGCCATCGAAGCTTTCGTCCGTATAGAACTTTTTGTCTTTTCGCAGGACTTTCGGGAGGCTGACGCCGACGCACGGTGACGCCGTGAGCACTCCCTCCTTGACCGCAAGGTTGATCGCAACTCGGAAGATGGCGTAGATCCGGCGGGCATAGGCGGGCGACATGCCGGGACGCACCTTCAGCCCGCTGCGCGAGTCGACCCACCTCTGGATATCGCGGTTCTTGATCTGGTTGAGTGGGACGTCGCCCCACCGCGGAATGATGTGCTTTTCGGCCGCAAACCGTTCTTTCGCTGCGGTATCCGTCTCGGGATTGTCACGCTCCTCCTGCAGGCTTTCCCACCACTCACCCCATGTGACCTTCGCGTTCTCCGGAACTTCCGAGGGAGCGGCCCGTCGCCGAGCCGCCACCTCGAGTTCCTGAGCTGCCAGCTTCGCGTCCGTCTTGCGGTCGTAGTGCACGACCTTGCCGTGCAGATCCCGGACGAACTGTTTCTTCCCATCGCTGTCCCGATAGCAGCCGCGGTAGGTCTTGCCGTTGGGGAGGCGTTCACCCCATGCCATGGGGACACCTCCACGCTGGAATCAGCCCAGCAGACAGGCGGACAGCAATGGTCGCGCGTCGAGGTCGACTACGCAGGGGGCGTCGTCCTCGCGCGGCTCGTCGTCCTCGGGTGGCAGATCCGTCGACGGGGCCGGAGCTGCTGTCCCCGTGTCCGAAGGGGCGGCCGAGGGCATGTGTCCCACACGGGTCGGAGTTCCGCCGGTGCTCGCAGCTTCGGGTGTGGTCGGCTCGACCTCGACGCCCGCGGGGGCGACAGGCACGATCGGTACCGCTGCGGTCGGACCTCGGCGGGCCGGTTCGGTCGTGGACGGCGTCGTCGGGGAGGCCGGGGAGATCGCTGCTGGTGGTTGAGTGGTGGGCATGGTGAGCGGGGGGAGTCGGGGCGAGCCTTCTGGCCAGACCAGTGCGAGAAAGCCGCCGACGCCGGCGAGCGCTAGGACCGCGGCCGCTCGTGCCGGATGCTCCTTGGTGCTCCTGCGCGCGAAGCTCAGCACCGTTGCACCAGTTGCGGCGACGCCCGTCAGTCGGCGGCCGCCGCCGTTGTCGTCTGGACCCACCGGTGCGCTGGTTAGCACGTCCAGTGCTCGCATGTGGGCGAGCATCTTGCGCTCGACGCGTCGGGCTCTTCGGGTTGCTCGAATGGCCAGGAAGATCGCGACCACGTTGGTCACGCTCAGTAGGCCCCAAAAGACGTAATGCACTCGACCGAGAGTTGTAACAATGATCAACGAGGCAAAGTTCAGTTACGTCACCGTTACGCATTTTAACCCTTTCGGCGGCGCTCTGAATGCGCTGCGTGTCTCGCGCGGTGCAGCTGGATGTAGGTAAGCCTGTCCTCTTCGGACAATTCACTGATCGCCCATAGCTTCCGTTCGACCTCGTCTTGGAGGTCCGGCTCGTCCGAGGCGGCTGTCGGCGCGCTTGCTGCTCTGTTGTACTCGGGCGGTGTGCCGCCGGCGAGGATCCGGTCGATCATGCCGGGGTCCCACCCGAAGAAGGTCTCGACCTTGAGCAGTGTTGTCCGGCCGACTCTGGTGCCGTTCTCAAGGCGCGTCAGGGTGCGGTCGCTGATATCGCCGAGCCGCTCGCTGATCGCTTCCGCGAAGGCGATGGGGGTCTCGTATCCCATCTCGAAGCGCTTCCGGGCGACGAAGCTGCCCAGTCGTTTCCAGTCCTGTCCGGCCATGCGGCAACTTTGTCGTCCTGGGCCCGTACTGTCCAAGCGTGTCTGAGGCCGTGACCTGGACTTTCTGTCCATAACTGTCAGTCTCCGTCGCACTCAGTCGAACTATGTGGCCATAGCGTAGCACTCTGTCGGCTTCTGACGTGCACCGTTACCGATCTGTGTCCGGTGCTGTCTTCGGTTTGTTTGACTTCTGTCGATTCTGTCATATTCTGTCGTCATGCCCGACAACAACGGCGGCAACGCCGGGACGCACCCGACGGGCGGAGCAGGCACATCGCCGAAACGGAGCACATCCACCAATGACGACTGAGTCCCCGAAGGCGGCAGCGGCGGGCGCTGCTGTTTCTCCCTGGCTGACCGTCCAGGAAGCGGCCGAGTACGCGAGGGCGAAGCCCTCGACCGTCCGGCGAGCTTGCGTCGAGTTCCAGCGCAGCAACGGCAAGCGCGGACTCCGCAGTTACCAGCGCACCACCCGCGGCGCGCACCTCGTGCACCGCGACGACCTGGACACCTGGATCCGCGGCGAGTCGCCCGGAAAGCGGCGCCGCGTCCCCGCCGTCGCCTGACCTCGCCCCGATTTCACCGCGCATGAGAGGGCCCGCCTCCGCGCTGCTACCGCGGAAGACGGGCCGAGACCACCGGAACCCCACAGGAAGGAGCACCCGGTGACCAGCACGATCGTACCCGGCAAGCACGACCCCGACGGAGCGGCCGCTGATGGCTACGCCACCGTCCCGTTCATCGAGGTGTGGCGCAGCGTCCGCGGCGACCAGCCCGTCCAGGCCGACACCAAGCACCGCCAGCACGCGCCCGAGGAAACCACCGTCGTCGACCTGCTGCCGATTTCCGCCGCGCTGGCCAACGACCTGCCGCTGCCGGGCCCGCGGTTCGGCGCCTGGGCATGGCTCGAGCAGATCATCGAGCGCGTCCGAAGCTGGTTCACTCGCGGCGGAGACGACGAGACGCCCACGACGATCCTGGCGCCCGTCGACGACACCGCGCAGACCATGCCGCTCCCGCGGCACGGCGACATCGTCGCCCTCATCGAGGCCGCCGGTGCGCGCGGTCTGCTGTGGGAGGTCGACCCGCAGTTCGTGTGCTGGCCGTGCTCGTGGTGCGCGATGGAGGACGGCGTCGCGTGCATGCGGATCAGCGCCAAGGACCGCGACTGGGACGTCGAGGTGTGCCGCGACTGCGCGCCGCACGCCGTCCGCCGCGTCCCTGGCGACGCGGACATCCAGATCGAAGTTCCGGAGCACGCCGCACACGTCACGGAGGACGCGCGATGACCACCGTCGAAGCCACGAAGACCAGTGACGAGCTGCTCGCCGCGTTCGACCGGATCGTCGAGGAGGGCAAGCGGCTCCCGCTCGACGAGCTGAAGAAGCGCTACAAGGCGTCTGACCACTTCCAGTACCGGGATCACCTGATCTTCAAGGACGTGATCGAGCTGCCGGTCACGGTCGCGATGGTCACCGGCGAGACGTCCGGTGCGGTGAACAAGATCCTGGGCGGGCTGCGCGAGCTGTACGGCGAGGACCTGGACTACAAGTTCGAGGGCCGTCACGACGAGGTTCGGCTGACCGTCCGGCGCTGGCGCGAGGAGAAGGACCTGCGCGAGCAGTGGAAGGACTTCGCCGAGGCCGAGTACAAGACCGAGATGTACGGCGGTGAGCGATGACCCTCGTCGCTTGGCACCCGCAGAGCACGCTGTTCCGCGTCCTCGCCGACCACCTCGGCCTCTTCCCGAACCTGCCGCGGGTGATCGTCCTCCAGGGCGGCAGCCTCGGCATCGAGGCTGAGGCGGTCCTGCAGATCGGCACCTCCCGGTCCCGCGGCGAGACCAACGGTGCGCCCGCCGTGCTGATGTGGGCGAAGACGCTGGCCGAGCCGAAGGTCCATATCCGCGAGCACGCCGGGTCCGGCCGCCTCACCAACGTCTGGGTCACGGGCGGCATCGACGACCTGAGCGTCGCCGTGTGGGACGTCGACGAGGGCGAGCTGTACCGCCTCCTCGACCCCGCCCGGCGGGACACCGAGATCACTCTTGACCAGCTCGCGCAGTACGTCGCGACCGGCGTGCTGGAGGCGTTGTGAGTGCCGACATCGCGTCCTTGATGCCGCTGCCCGCGCTGGCCTTCGGCGTGCTCGTGCTCCTGGCCCTGCTGGGCGTCGTGGTGGGAGGTGGTCGGCGATGACCGCCACCCTGGAGCGTCCGCAGCTCACCGAGCCGGGCATGTATGGCGGGGTGCCCGAGGAGGTCTACCACGGGCTTCCTGGACTGTCCTCGACGGGCGTGAAGCGGATGCTGCACGCGCCCGCGGTGTACCGGTGGCATGCCGACCATCCCGCGCCGCCCGCGAAGTCGACGTTCGACCTCGGGCACGCGGTGCACGCCAAGGTGCTCGGCGTCGGCCTCGCGGTCGCGGTGATCCCCGACGAGCTGCTCGCCGCGAACGGAGCCGTGTCCACCAAGGCGGCCAAGGCCTTCGTGGCCGAAGCGCGCGCGGCCGGCAAGACCGTGCTCAAGTCGGACGAGTACGCCGAGGTCGCGGCGATGGCCGAGGCGGTGCTCGGGCACCCCGACGCCGGGCCGCTGCTGACCGGCGCTGAGCCGGAGGTGTCGATCCTGTGGGACGACCCGGCCACCGGTGTCCGTTGTCGTGGGCGCCTGGACTACTGGCACGAGCGGGCGAACGTCGTCGTCGACCTGAAGTCGGCGCGCAGTGCGGACCCGCGCCGGTTCGCTCGGCACGCCGTCGACTTCGGCTACCCCGAACAGGGCGCCCACTACCGGACCGGCACCACGATCGTCACCGGCCGCGACACGGCGCCGCGCTTCATCCACGTCCTCGTGGAAAAGGAACCGCCGCACCTGGTGTCCGTGGTCGAGCTCGAACCGGCCTTCCTGGCCGTGGCCGCCGACCGCGTCCGCTACGCGATCGACCTGTACGCCGACTGCCTGGAGACCGGCCGCTGGCCCGGCTACGGCGACGGCATCCACCCCATCCAGCCGCCGGCTTGGTACCGCGCTGACACCCTCGACGAACTGGAGTTCTGATCCCCATGACCGACCTCGCCCACTACACCGGCGGCCCGAACGTTCCGGCGCTCGACAACGATGGCAGCGCGCTCATCATGCGGACCGTCCAGCAGATGCAGGGCGCGCACCAGCTCGCGAAAGCGTTGGCGAACACCGCGTTCGTGCCGTACCAGTGGCGTGGCAAGCCCGACGACGTGGCCGCCGCGATCCTCTACGGCGCCGCGATCGGCCTCGACCCCATGAGCGCGCTGCGCGGCCTGTACGTGGTCAACGGCAACCCCGGCATGTACGCGCGGCAGATGGCGGCGCTGGTCATGTCCAAGGGACACACCCTGCGCACCGTCGAGGTCACCGACACCTCCGCCACCGTGTCCGGGCAGCGCCGCGGCTCCGACCACGTCGAGACCGTCACCTGGACCATCGAGCGCGCGAAGCAGGCCGGGTACGTCCCGACGATCGACCCGAAGACCGGCAAGTACCGCACCAACGACAAGACCGGCAAGGTCATCGGGAACGAGAAGTACCTCACCGACCCGCAGTCGATGCTCTACGCCCGCGCGCTGGGCGACGTGTGCCGCCGAATCGCCCCGGACGCCCTGGCCGGCCTGGACTACACGGTCGAGGAACTCCAGGTCATTAGCGCCGAAGCCGAGATCGTGCGCGACCGGCCCAAGCGCGAGTCGGCCGCATCACTGCTGGCAGGTTCGGCGCCAGAGGACACCACCAGCAGCAGCGAGGCTGCCAACGAGCCGGCCGCGGTTGAACCGGCGCCGGACTCCGAGTCGGCCACTGAGGGCGCGGCGCCGTCCCCGCCGATCACGCAGGCGCAGCAGAAGAAGATGGGCGCCCTGATGCGCCAGGCGGGCATCACCGAGCGGTCCGCCGCTCTGGCCTACGTCCGCGACATCATCGGCCACGCCGTCAACTCCCGCGCCGAGCTGACCAAGCAGGAGGCGGGGGCCGTGATCGACGCGCTGGAGGCCGCCGCCGGGCAGCAGGCCGGCAAGGCCGACCCGCCGGGCGTCGTCGCGGGCGAGGTCGTCGACAACGACGCCTACGAGGAATGGGCCCGCGAGCAGGAAGCCGCTGGCGACAACCAGCTGCTCCCGGACGACCCGGACCTGCAGGCGGGTGCGTGATGACCGGACCTGAGCACTACCGGGAGGCCGAAGAAGCTGTCCGTTGCGCTCAACGCGCGGGCGCTGACCGTCCCGAGGAGGAACGGATTCATCTGGCCTACGCACAGGTGCACGCCACCCTTGCGCTGGCCGCCGCAGCCGCCATGCCGTCCGTGCTCGACGAGTCCAACGAGGACATCGACGGGGTCGCGGACTGGGCGCGTGCGATCACGCCGGAAGGGCGTGAACCGTGAGTGGCGAGCTGGTCGGCCCGGTGCCGACGATCTACTTCCACGGCGGCCCCGGCGGCGCCCGGACCGTGCACCGGCAGGCCTACGAGGTCCCGCGCAACACGCTGGACCCCCGGTTCGCGGCCTGCACCGAGCACCACCCCGCGTGCGACTGCCGCGAGGCCGTGCTCGCCGAGGAACAGGGCGAGCTGCGCGCTGAACTGACGATGCTCTACCGCGCGGTCCGGACCGTGCTGGCCGGCCACCGGACGTGGGACTGGGACGACGACAGGGCGAACCGTCCCGGCCTCTGGCTGGGCGACGGGCCCAACGCCTGTCAGTGCTCCGGCTGCAAGCTCGTGCGCACCGCCCGCGTCCCGGTGTCCTCGGTGGACGGCGACTACCACACCGGCCGCATCCCCGGCGGTGCTCGGTGAAGGCGCACGTGAAGTCCACCGCGCTCGTGTCCGCGCGGGCCTGCATGTGGACCGTCATCACGCTGATCGCCGCGGTCGTGCTGATCGTCGGCGCGGGCGTCCTCGTCCTCGGTGGCATCGATGCGGCCGGGAGGTACTGACCATGCCCGACCTCAACCCCGGCCAGCGTGTCCGCATCGGCGTCACCTACGGCACCGTCATCCCGCGCCACGACACCGTGCGCGTCCGGCTCGACACCGGCCACGAGGCCGACTTCGCCACCCGCGTCGTCGTGCCCGTCGACAACCGGGAGCCCGGCAAGGAGTGGGCCGTCCAGCACCCGGACTACACCCTCGTGCCGCAGAGCGAGAACGCCGCCCGCTTCACCCAGGCCCAGATCCCGGGCTCCGTGCTCGTCCACTGGGACGGCGAGCAGTGGCAGGTGGTGACCCCGTGAACCACGCGCTCGCGACCGCGGCCTACAACACCGCCTTCGCCCTGCTCCTCCTCGACAGCCTCGTCCCCTGCCCGCCCTTGCGCCACGCCGCCGACAAGGTCGCAAACGTCGGGCACAAGCTCGCTGCCGCGCAGGCCCGGGCGGACCGAACCAGGGCGTTGCCATGACCTCGACGAAACCCGATGTGTACGCGGTGCTGAAGCGCACCGACGAGCGGATCGCCCGCCAGCGCGGCTACGACCCGCTCGGCGACGACACGATCAAGCCGTTCGCCGACGCCGTCCGGCCGCTGATCGAGACCAGCGCGCCGGCTCGGCCTGACCCGACGGCGGCCGCCGAGCTGCAGCACAAGGACGACGTGATCGCCGAGCTGCGCCGCACGGTCGACGGGCATGCCCGCTCGTGCGACCGGCTCAAGACCGACAAGCAGCGCCTGGCCGAGGAACTCGAGCAGGCGCGCGCCGAACTCGCCGCCGCCAGAGCGGAAGCGAACGAGGCGAAAGCCCAGTTCCGCGGCGCCAGCGGCGAGGTGAACCGCCTGACGAGCGAACTGCGCGCGGGCCGACAGCAGCTGGCCCGCGCCATGGCGGTCGCCGACGAGGAAGCCGCGAAGTTCAAGGCGCGCATCGCGGAGCTGGAACAGGCCGTCGACCGGCCATCCGCGGAGGGCGCAGGCCATCGGCACCTCTACCTGGCGGCGGAGCCGGGCCAGCCCATCGGGCCGTGCACGGATCCGGCGTGCGGCAAGCCGTACCCGCGCAACCAGATCGCCGACCTGTCTGGCGAGGTCGCACCGACACCGCCGGAGCCGTGGGCACCGCTGTTCCAGCGGATCCGCGGCGAGCTGGCCGACTGGGGGAGAGGGCGCTGATGAACGAGACCCAGCAGCACGCGCTGCCCCTGTGGTCCGGCGGCGAAGTCAGCGCCTACCGGCCGATGTTCGCCGTCGACGAGCGCGTCGGGTACCGCGGTGACGCGACGTGGCGGGGCCGCGTGGTGCAGGTCGCGTTCGACAAGGTCAGCAACCGCAACCACTTCTGGGTCATCTGGACCATCGGGCAGCCCGGCGGCCCGCACGTCTACACGGCCGGGTCCCTCTGCCGTGCACCCGAGATGACCGCGGCCGAGCGGCGCCGCGAGCGGCAGGGCGAGTGCCTCACCAGCGGGTTGCACCCGCTCACCGCCGCCCTGGGCTGGCCGCTGCGCCTGCACCCCGACGCCCCGCCCCCTGCGGACCGCAACGCCCCTGGCCCGCGCTGCGGCAGCTGCCTCTTCCGCGAGCTGCTCAAGCACCACGACAACACCTATGCAAAGTGCGCCGCCGGGAACGGCGCGCGCCGCACCCACGGCCCCGGCACGGACATCCGCGCCTGGTGGCCCGCGTGCATCGACCACCAGGAGTGGAACCCATGAACGATCTCGCCACACCCGCCCTGGACAAGCCGACGCTGCTGCTGTTCACCGCGTGGGCCAAGGCCAACCACATCAACCTCACACCACGGCCCGCGACCGCAACCCGCCCCAGCCAGATCACCGCCGAGCAGATCTACACCGACGAGCGCCACGTGCCCGACGGGCAGCTGCTCACGCTGCGCGAGTACCAGGTGCTCGCCGGCATGGCGCTCGGCATGACGAACGAGGAGATCGGCGCCGACCTCTACCTCTCGGTCGACACCGTGAAGACCCATGCGCGTCGCCTGTTCCGCAAGCTCGACGTGAAGAACCGCACCCAGGCCGCGATGGCGGCCCCGGCCGCGCTGCGGCACCTCGTGGGAGGTGCCGCGTGACCGCCGCCCGCCAGCTCCTCGAGCGCCGCTACGTCGAGATGGACGAGGACGTGTTCTTCACGTTCTGCGCCTGGGCTGAGCGAGCCGGGTTCCACATCGTCGAGCACCCGAAGGTCGCCGGCCAGCTGGTGGTCAAGGACCTCCCGCGCGGCCACATCGTCGCCGTGCCGCAGCTGAGCTACACCCAGTTCCAGGCGTTGTTCGCGATCGCCAAGGGCATGTCCAACCCGGACATCGCCCGCAAGCTCGGCGTGCGCCTGGAAACCGTCAGGGAGCGGATCACCGCGCTGTTCCGCAACCTCGAGGTGAACGACCGTGCCGCCGCCGTCGACACCGCCTGGCGCCTCGGGATCCTGGGGTACGAGCGGTGAAGCGCAGCGCCGCGGTGATCACCGGCGACAACGCCGAGATCTTGTGCGCCACCAGCCCGGACGCGCACCGCACGCACGAGAAGGACCGGGTGTGCGGTGGCGGCATCGACCAGCCCGCGTGGCCGGCGTGCCGCGAGCGCGGCACCTGGCTCATCCGCCGCTACCAGCACGCCTACTGCTCCGACCACGCGGCGATCCGCCTGCACACCTGGCACCTCTGGGGAGGTCTCCCGTGAACAAGCACGCCCTCGCGCGCGCCGTCCTCGACGAGTGGCGACGCGAGATCGACAGCACGCCGATCCCCGTCCTCGTCGACACCGACACCGCCGTCGCGGTCGTGCTCGAAGCGGCCGCCGCGCCGCAACGACGCTGAGCCGCTGCTCAGCACGAAAGACGTCCAGCCCCAACCATCGAAAGGAAATCCGTTGGCTGACGATTCGTCCACTCCGGACCCGAACGCGCCGGACTTCGCCGTGTTCATAACCCAGGCCGGCAAGGGCAAGACCCACCGCGAGCTCACCGCAGCGCTGCAGGAGGTCACAAAGTCCGTCCTGCAGACCCTCAAGCCCGGAAAGATCACGCTCACCCTCACCTTCAAGCCCCAGAAGGGCGTCGAGGGCGCGCTGCTCATCACGGACCAGGTCACCACGTCCATCCCCCGCTTCGACCGGCCGGCGTCGATCTTCTACGCCGACGACACCGGCGGCCTGCACCGCAACGACCCCCGCCAGCCCTCCCTTTACGACGAGGTCACCCAGGAGGCCCGCCGATGACCGAGCCACAGGAACTCGACGCCGAGGTGATCGCCGACCTCGCCCGCCGCGCCGAAACCGCGAAGACCGTCAAGGCCTACGAGATCGACGGCGACGCCGAATCCGTGGTCGTGCGGGTCGTGCGCAACGACGAGCGCGTAGAGGTGCTCGACCTCGAGCGGAAGCTCGACACGCCCCGGCGCCCCCGCGGGACCGCCAACCTGTACGACCCGGGCGACTTCGTCGCCTACGTGAAGCGCCTGCGCAGCGAGAGCACGACGGTGTGGGGCGACGAGGACAAGTCGCGCTTCACCGCGGTGTTCAACGACCATCTCGACCAGCTGGAGCCCGGGTGGCGAGACCACACCGCGGTTCTGCAACTCCAGGACGACCCGGAGTGGACGACGTGGGTCAAGGCCAGCGGCACCTGGTTCGGCCAGGGAGCATTCGCCGAGTTCCTCGAGGACCACGCCGCCGCCGTCGTGACCCCCGACGGAGCGACGATGCTGGAGATCGCCACCGAGTTCAAGGCCCACAAGAAGGCCGAATTCCAGTCGAAGGTGGACCTCACCACTAGCGACATCCAGCTCACCTACAACGAGGAGACCACCGCCAAGACGACCCGGGCCGGTCAGCTGGAGATCCCGCGCGAGTTCGTGGTGTCGCTGGCACCGTTCCTCGGCGTCACGCCGCGGAACCTCGTCGCCCGCCTGAAATGGAACGTGCAGGAGGGACAGCTCTCCATCGGCTACCGCCTGCACCGGCCGGACCTGGTCAAGCGCGACGCGTTCGCCGACATCCGCGCAGCCCTCGTCGAAGGCCTCGGATCGAGGGACGAGGGCGGCGTGCCGGTCCTCCTCGGCGCCAGCCCAGCAGCACTGAACCAGCAGTAGCACCGGTGACCGGCGTCAACGTCACTCGCCCGCGCTTGGGTGCCGCGGCGGGAATCGAAAGCGGGCTCACGACCCCCACTCCCCCCGGGGACCAGGCCGTCAAGCTGCGCCGGACCACCACCTCACGAGCCGCCGGGCCGCCCGCTGTGTCCCGATCACCGCGGGCGCCCCGGCATCCACCACACGAACGAAGGGGGCGAGCGTGGATCTCCAGCATCTCACCGCGCACCAGCCAGCCGAAGCCGTCCACGACGGCCAGAAGACCGTCATCTGCCCGACCTGCCGCACGCCGTTCCCGTGCGAGGTCAACACGAGCACGACCCGGGCGATGATCCGGCCACTGCCCGAGCTGACCCCCACCGAAAGCTCGACCCTCCACGTGCTCGCCGGCTACATCGCGGCCGCCGGCCGCCCGCCGCTGCTGCGCGAGCTGGCCGCCGCCCTGAACACGCCCCGCGGCACCGTGCGCGGCCGAATCGACCGGCTCGTCACGAAGGGCTACATCACCCGCGAGCCGCGCATCGGCCGCGGCCTGCGCATCGTGAGCGGGGTCATCTGATGGCACGCGAGCACGCGCGGGTCTTCACCCGCATCTGGTCCGATCTGGACTGGCGCAAGCTGCCGCCGCTCGAGCAGCGCCTGTACTTCCTCCTGCTGTCCCAGGGCAACGTCACGCAGGCCGGTGTGATGCCGCTGCAGGTCCGCAAGTGGGCCAAGGGATCCGATTACACCACCGAGGAAGAGATCGCGGCGACGCTCGCCTCCTTGGCCGAGCACCGATTCGTGGTGGTCGACGAGGACACCGAGGAGGTGCTGATCCGCTCGTTCATCCGCAATGACGGCGTGCTGAAGATCCCGAACGTGTTCAAGGCCGCGCTGAAAGCCGCCCTCGCCGTGGAATCGCCGAAGCTGCGGAAGGCACTCGCGGCCGAGCTCCGGCGGCTGCGTCGCAAGGACGCGAACACTGTTGCTGACGAACTGTTCCCGATTGAATCGGTAACCCCTCCCGAACCTATCCCGAACAGTTCGCGAATCAATCCCGAACCCGTAAAGGATCGCGACGAGTTCCCGGAACCCCGCGGGGAAGGGGTAGGGGTAGGGGAAGGGGAACCTCTTGCAGGTGGTTCAGTTGGGGGGTCGCGCACGCCCGCGAGCACGTACCCGCGCGAGGCGCCCCCCACCGAGCAACGCCCACCTGCCCGGTGCCGCAAGCACCTCGACCACGCCGACCCTCCGCCCTGCCGCGGCTGCGCCACCGCCCGCGAAGCCGCCGAAGCCTGGGACGCCCAGCAGCGCCACGCCCACCACGACGCCCGCTCCGCCGAAGCCCGCCAACGCGCCGCCGACCGAGCCGCAGCCATCGCCAACTGCGCCCTGTGCGACCCCGCCGGCTACATCGGCACCCAGCTCTGCGACCACGACCCCGACGCCACCGCCCGCGCCGCCCGCGGCCGCGCACTCGTCGAGGCCGAACTCGCCGCACGCCGCACCACCGCCACCCAGGAGACCACGTGACCCTCCCCGGCTACCTCGAAGCCATCTCCGCCGACTGGGAGACCTACTCGCCCATGCCCCGCACCGCCGTCGTCCGGCTCCTCGAGCTCATGTGCGAACTCGCCGGCAACCGTGCCCTCGCCACCGCCGGACCCGCCATCGTCGACGCCTGGGGCATCCAAGCCGCCATCGGCAACTGGGACACCCAGACCGCCATGCAGGCCGTCCGCGACTTCCACGCCCGCCGCCCGCGTCCGGTCTGGCCCAACGGACCCGACGCAGGCCAACCCCGTCACATCCTGCCCAGCGACATCACCGACTTCATCCAGCGCGCCCGGAAGGAGGCCTCGTGACCAACCCGGACCTGCCCTGCCCGCACGAGCGCTTCGAAGCCACCGTCGTCGTCCACCGCCTCACCGCCACCGACGGCAACCAGGTCGACGGCTTCACCACCGACATCCGCATCCACTGCGCCGACTGCTCCGAGCCCTTCCGCTGGATCGGGCCACCCGCCGGCGTCTTCCCCGACCGCCCCGGCGTCAGCGTCGACGAAACCGAACTGCGCGCACCCATCCGCCCCGCATCCTCCGACCCAGACTTCGGCCTCGGATTACCCGGATTTGCCATCCAGGCAGTTCTGCGGGAGGAGCCGTGACCGTGCACGAGCGCGACTGCGCGCCCTGCGACGCCGCCGTGAAGATCACCGACGAACTCGCCGCGCTCTGGGATCCGAACGACAACTGGACCGAACACCCCGCGATCGCGTCCCCCGGCATGAGCCTGTGGGAGGAAGTCGCGAACCTCGCCGCCGAGATCCTGCACCGCTACCCGCTCGGCGGCGCCCCGCGACGGGTTGACCCAAGACGCCTTGACCAGCGAGGCCCGGCATGACCCGCCGCAAGCCCCGAGGACGAGACGGGCGCTTCGGCCTCTTCGACAACCAGCCTGGCGCGAACGACGCCCCGGCCGAGATCCAGGACAACCCGCTCCTCAGCCCGTGCAGCCACTGCAACGCCACCGTCCGCCAGCCCTGCACCCGCCCCGGACCCCGCGGCACACGCATCCCGTTCAAGGGCTTCCACGACGCCCGCAAGCAGTCCGCGCCCGCCTGACCCATCGACCCGCCCCACCCAGGAACAACCAGACGAGGAGACGACCACCGATGCCTGAAACCGAGCGCTTCCACCTCGGACACCTGCTGTCGATCACCACCGGAGTCATGCTCAGCCCGGACGGAGTGGGCGGCATCTACCGGATCATCGACCACATCACGGGCCAGCCGCACATGACGCACCAGCTGCCGCGGGCCGCCGAGGAGATCGCGCCCTACCTCACCGAGCAGCACCCGTGGCTCGCCGACATCACGTGCGGCGGGTTCGACAGCGAGCCGGCCTACCACGCCTGGATGGATGAGCAGGTCGCCCGGTACGGCGAGTGGCACGTGGTGACGCCGATGCCGCCCGGCCAGTACATGGGCCGGGACCCGTTGGAGGAGCTCCGCGAGATGGCGCCCGGCGTGCCGATCATCGCCGTCGAGGTCCCCGAGGGGACGGGTGACGCTCGATGACCACCCACAACGACCACCGCGACCAGCTCGCTCGCGAAGGTGCGGAGATGCAGGAGGGAGTAACCCTGCTGGCCGATGCGCTCCTCGGCGAGGTCGACCTCTACCAGAACCGCGACGAGGACGACGCGCTCCACGCGGTCGGTGTGGCAAACCGGCTCTTCGCCGCGCTCGCTCGGGCGGGCTGGCGGATGCAGGGGGCCGCCGAGGGGCTCGATGCCGAGGCGCGCGCGGACGGCTCCCATGACCTCGCCCTCGAAGCCCGCCGCGAGGACGCCTGGAACGCCTACCGCGAGGCGTACCTCGAATTCCAGCGTGAGGTGCCGCAGTGGCGGGCGTTCTTCACCCTCCACCACCAGCACGCTCTGGGCGCTGCGCTCAAGGCATACGACCCGCACGAGCGGTTCGCCGACGAGACCCCGGCCAGGCAGGGGGCCGCAGACGACGACACCACCCGCCTCCGCGCCGAGGTCGAGCGGCTAAACCGGCAGATCTCGACGATCAAAGCCCACTACCAGCGTCGCTGTGACAACCTCACCCGAGCCCGCGACGAGCGCCAGGCCCGCATCGACAAGGCCGTCGAAGCGTGGCACGACGCCTCGGTGCCAATGGGTGCCCGTCTGGTGCGCATCCTCGGCGCTCTCACCCAGGTGTCCCAGCCACAGCCCACCGAGGACTCCTGCCGCGCCTACGAGGTCGACGGCGAACCGGTGCGCGTGCACGGCGGCGCGCCGATGAGCGCAGCGGGGCAGGAAGCCCTGGCCGAGGTCGTGCGCGCCGCGAAACGCCGCCTCGAAGCCGACAGCTCGAAGCCGCAACCGGGCCCGTGCGGCAGCCCCGACGCTGCGTGCGGTGCGCGCGGCGGGTCGGCGCGCTGCGGCGTCTGCACAGACCTCGACCAGGCCGAGGTGTCACAGGAAGGCCCCCAGCAGTGACCCGAGCCACCGCGCACCGCGCTCGCAAGGAACGCCGCTGCTCCGACTGTCGCCGCACCATCAAGCCCGGCGAGGTCTACGTCCGCCACGTCGCGAGCCCCAACGACCCGGATGTGGGCAACGAGGGCTGGTGGCGGCTCAGCGAGTGCGCCGACTGCGCCCGCCGCTGCGGACGCGGCGAGCTGATCGAAACGAGGGCCGCCGCATGACCGACCCAACCCCCACCCCCGCCCGCGAGTGGGCCTACCGCTACGTCGACAACCCGCCCGGCAGTTACAGCGGCCCCGTCAGCGAGCAGTTCGCCCGCAACCGCGCCGCCAACGACCTGTCCGTGATCGTCCTGTACCGCGATAGCCCGGACGGCGCCTGGATCGAAGTGGACCAGGACGCTCGGCTCCGCGCCGAGAACGAGCTGCTGCGCTGGCTCCACGCCGAAGCGTGCTGGCACCGCGAGGAGATGGCGCGCGCCACCGCGCTCCTCCTCGTCGCCCAGCGTGACGGCCTCGCCGAGGTGCTGGGCCTGTCGGCCAGGCTGCCGATGGACGCGTTGCTCCGTCAGGTGCGGATGCTGCGCAAGGCCGCCGCCGCCACCCGGCACCACCAGCAGCAGCACGCTGAAGCCGTTCGCGAGCTGGAGCGCGTTCGTGCCGACCGGGACGCTCTGCTGAACGACCGGGCGAGGATACGGGACCTGTGGGAGCACGGCCAGCTGCACGACGCCATCGCGGCGATGGGCTTCAACCCCGACGAGCTCCGTGATCCCCGGCCGGCCGGAACCGGACCGTGCCCCACCTGCCGCCGCTACCCGAACGGCACACGGTGGGAGCCACAGCCGGGCGAGCTCGTCACCGGCAACGCACGGCACCCCTACGACCCGGACCCCGTCGGCAAGTACATCGAGACCCGCGCGGGCACCGCGATCATCGACACGGTCGAGCAGCAGCGCAAGATCCACGGCTTATCCGTCCTCGGCGCCATGTCCTACGTCGACGCCCACACCCTGCGCCCCGTCGCTGAACGCGACCCCATGATGGGCGCCGAGGTGGCGCCGCACGACCCCGAGATGCACGCCACGGAGATCGGGCGCATCAACTGCGACACCTGCAACCCGCCGCTCCCGCCCGCGCAGCCCGCAGGCCAGCCGCGGTGACCGGCCGGCGTATGGGCCGCGGCCCGGCCCTGGGCTACGTCTCCGCGGTCGCCGCCCTCTTCCTCGCCGGATGCGACGGCGCCACCCCGCCCGACGCCCAGTACGGCGCCGTCTGCGTCGACCAGGCCACCGGGACCCGGCTCGACGACGACGCCTGCGGCGACTGGGACGACACCGGCAACGCCAGCACGCCGGGCATGTTCTTCCTGTGGGTGCCGATGTCCAACGGCGCCACCGTGATCCCGCCCGTCGGGTCCCGCGTCCCCGCGAACGTCGGCATCCGCAACGTGCCCTCCGGCGCGCCGGTCGCGAAGGGCATGCCGAAGACCGGGGGATCGGTCTCGTCCATCCAGCGCGGCGGGTTCGGCGTCAAGGCCGGCACCACCGGCGGCACCGGCGCGAAAGCCGGCGGGAGCGCCGGATCATGAACCCGGCATCGGCGGATCACGCGCAACCGGCCCGGATCGCGGGCCGGTTGCGCCGTGGAGCAACGCAAGAGGGGCCCGGCGACACTCCGGCCGCCAGGCCCCTCCTCGACCCCGCTCAGGCGCTCTCAGCCCTTCGCGGGCTCCGGACGCGCGGCAGCCTCCACAAGGGACCGCGGGAACGCCCACGACTTGCCGATCCGGAACGCGCCATACCGGCCCTTCTCGGCGGCCTGACGGACCGCCTGCTCGGACACCCGAAGCAACTCGGCCGCCTCTGCCACGGACGCCAGCGGCGGGATCGTTGGCTGCTCCTGCCGGTCCTGGAACTCGGCGTCCGTCATCGCCTCGACGTAGACCGGCGTGTGCCAGCCAAGGCCGGCGCGCTTGATCAAATCCGGGACGACGAGGAACGCGAGATCCGTCGCCTGCCGCAGCACCTCGGCCTGCAGCGTCAGCTGCACGCTGAGCCAGCCGGCGCTCGACGGCGACCGCGCCCAAGCGGCGTGGTAACCTGCGCCCACTTCGGTGAGCGCGTCGAGCTGCTCCTCGGTCAAAGTGTCGATCTGCAGGTCGACTGCGACGTTCACGGCGAATTCCGCCATGGCTTCTGGCTCCTTCTGTGGGCGATACTGGGGTCGGCCCCGGCCAGCCACTCTCTGGCCGGGGCCCTCACGTCACCTCGGGGGCGGCCAGATGAAGCCCGCCCGCCGCAGCGCCGCGATGAAGTTGCGGATCGCCCGCCGGTCACCCGGCGTCCCCGAGTACGTGGCGATGAACTCGCCGTCTCGGTAGACAGCTGGGTGGCCTCGCTTCGTGGTCCGAACGTCGAACCCTTGCTGCTTGGCCTCCCGGAGGACCTTCCGCGCGTCCTTGTCCATCTTCCCTCACCTCCTTTCGTTTACGCAAGAAGGATAGCACAGGAGCTTGCGGTTGCGCAAGCGGCGAGGCGCGCTGATATGTCTACTACCTGCGTATACTACATCGTACGACGAGATGATCTTGGCGAATTTAATTGCGTAAACGAAAGCAGTGGCGCTATGGTGGACACACCCCACCCACCAACCACCCAGGAGGTCCAGATGGCCACCACCACCGACCAGGCCGGCGCCCGCGTCGAGGAAGGCGACTTCGTTCGCTACCACGGCAGCAAGGCCGCCCGGTGCCCGGTGACGCTGCTCAAGGTCACCTTCGTCGGGCGTGACGGCCGCATGAACCTCGCCGACGAGGGGGCCTTCCCCGTTCGTCTCACGGGTGTCCGACCGGCGAGCGTCACCCGCGACTGCTGATCACCCGTCGCCGCCCGGCGGTCCGGGCGGCGACCCTCCAGAAAGGACACCGAAGTGACCGAACTTGCTACCGAAAATGCCGGCGAATATGCCAGCTCCCTGGCGAGCGGCCACAGCCCGGAGGACGTGGTCGCCACCGTGCTCGGCCTCGTGCACGACGCCCTCTGCCACCGCTGCGGTGACACCGGCACCGGTTTCGACATCCGCAGTGCCGACCTCGACAAGGTTCGCACCGCGCTGCGCCAGACCTACCCGCACGGCCTCGTGCCCGCCGGCCCGCGCGTGCTCCCGGCGACCCGCGAAGACCTGGCCGAGTTTTTCGGCGACATTCGTCTGCCGAACGGGGCAGGCGCGACGGGGATCTTCGTCGAGCACGCCCTCCGCGTGCACGCCGAGTATTCGCAGCGCCGGCCCGTGCTGCTCGTGATCGACGCGGACTGCCCGAACTGCGGCTGGGGCGAGCGCACTTTCGATCCCGAACGGCAGCTCTTCGGCTGCTCGAAGTGCACCTACACCTCGACGGAGCGCAACGCATGACCGCGACCGACCCGGACCGGGACCTGGAGGTCGCGCTCTACTCTGCGCGGATCGCCCGCGTCCTGCCGAACGGCGCGGCCGAGACCGCACGCGCGATCGGTTGGGAACCGCGGCGCGCCTTCGTGCAGCACCTGGTGTCCGGAGCGATCGGCGTCGTCCTCGTCCAGCACTCCGCCACCGAGTGGACCGCGGACTTCGGCGCCGGTCCCAGCCGGTGCGCCGCGCCCGACTGTGAACCCTGGGAGCCGGCCGAGGTGTCAGCGGCATGACGACGCTCCCGCACCACGAGGCAGGGGACTGGCCCGACGTCGGCAACGACGAAGTCCCGTGCTGCATGGGCTCCGCGCAGCACGGCGCCCGCGGCTGCACCTGCTGGCAGCCCGTCTACGACCTCGCCCAGATGCCGCCCCGCGCCGAGCTGGAGCCCGACACGCGGGCCAGCATGTGCGACGGCTGCGCATACCGGCCACGCTCGCCCGAGCGCACCGGCGACCCGGACGCCGCGGCCGACCTCGACGACCTGCAACGGCTCGCCGCCACTGGCCGGCCGTTCTGGTGCCACGAAGGCATGCGGCGCCCGATCGAGTGGCGGCACCCGTCCGGCGCGACCGTGCCCGGCTCGCCGCTGGACTACCAGCCTCTGTTCGTCGAGGGGGTGCCGTACCGGGCCGACGGCAGCCCGGCCGCACGGTGTGGCGGGTGGGCCGCGTTCCGGCGCAAGCACGAGCAGCGGGCGGGGGAGCGGTGACCGCGCAGCTGGTGTTCGAGGTCGACGTGCCGCTCGTCGTCCAGCCCACCCGCGCGCGGTCCCGGAAGCGGCCGGTGACGAAGCTGCCCGCCGGCAAGCCGCTCACCCTCAACCAGAACCACAACCGGTTCGCCCGCGCGAAGCTCGTCGAGCAGATCCGCGAAGGCACCGGCTGGGCCGCGCTCGCCGCGATGCGCCGCCACCGCGTCGGCCGCCAGGACCACATCACGGTGCAGCTGCACTACCGGCCCGGCGACGGACGCCGCCGCGACACCGACAACCTCATCGCCTCCCAGAAGCCGGCCGTCGACGGGCTCGTCGACGCTGGCCTCATTCCCGACGACAACCGCCGCCACCTCACGTGGTTCGAACCCGAGATCCACACCGACCGCGGTCCCCGCCGACTGTGGCTCGAAATCCGGCTCGACCAGCCCCCGGCTTGAAACACTGACCGAAGGAGGTTGACATGCCCACCAACAGCGACAACCGGTCCGCTGACGAACAGATCGCCTCGGAAGAGGTCCGCACTGCCGTCGTCGACCTCAAGCGCCAAGGCAAGACGTTCCAGCAGATCGGTGACGAACTCGGCTTCACCAAGCAGCGCGCTCACCAGCTGTACTGGGAGGCTATCCGCGAGACCAAGTTCGAGGCCGTCGCCACCTACCGGGCCGCCGAGCTGCACAAGCTCGACGCGATGGAACGCGCCGTACAGGGCGTCCTCGACCGCGAGCACGTCGTGGTGTCCCACGGCCGCGTGGTGTGGGCACAGGACCTCGTGCTCGACGAGAGCGGGCACCCGAAGCGGGACGACAAGGGCGAGCTCGTGATCCGCTACGGGGCGCCGCTGGTCGACGACGGCCCGCTCCTCGAAGCCGTCGACCGGCTCCTGAAGATCCAGGCCGCCAGGCGCGCGATCCTCGGCCTCGACACGCCCGTGAAGCAGCAGATCACGACTGACCAGACCGTGAAGTACATCGTTGAGGGCGTCGACACGGAGGCGATGAGGTGACCACGGCGGCCGCGGGTTGCCGCTCGTCGACGGGAACGACATCAGCAGCTGGGACGATGATCCCGATCAAGACCAGGGCCCACCAGGAGCGATAGTGCCGAACCTCGATGTGATCCTGACCGGCAGCTTCACCCTCGCTGCCGGCCTTGGCGGGGTCTGGCTGACCCAGCGCCACACCGCAGCCGAAGCACGCCGAACACGCGCAGAGAGCCGGCGCGCCGAGCAACGCGAGCTCATCAGCGAGGTTCTCACCGTCGGCAGGGCCAAGCTCGACGCCGCGTTGCTGCTCCTTCCCGCCATCGGGTCCTTCACAGAGAAGGACCACCGTGAGTTCATGGATACCGACAGCGGGAAGGGGATGCGCGAGGCGAACGAGCGGTTCATCCGCGCGCTCGTCACCGCGAACTTGCAGGTTGGGGACGCGGGGTTGCTGAACGCCATCGCGAAGGTCAAGGCGCTCAACGACGACTTCGCCAGCAAGGTCATGGGGCCGGCGCTGTGGAAGGACGGCCCCGGATGGCAGGAGGGCATGCCGCATGCCCTTGCGTTGGGCGCCGCGCTCGATGACCTGGAATTCGAGGCTGCCGCCCTGATGCGCGTCCCGGTGGCGCTTCCCGACCCTGCGCTGGTGCGCGCCTGGCGCTGGCTCGGGGAGCCCGGCCGGCTCGGGCGGGCAGTCAGATGGCCGGGGCACCAGCTGAACCGGCTCTACCGCTGGTGGTTCGCGATGGACCCCAGACCGAGACGATGACATCTGCTGCCGCGACCTCGATGGAAAGGCTGATGTTGGCTCATGACCGATTCGTTTGACAGTGCGACCGCGCGAGGAACCTTGCGAGTCCTCCAACTGGCGCACGACCGCTGGCAGGACGTGTGCGCGAGGCTTCATGGACTGAAGTTCGAGGACCTCGACGGACGAGAAGAGGTCGCACATGTCGTGCGTGGCCCTGCCGTTGAGACTCTGATGTGGGCTCGTGGTCTTGACGATTTCTGCCGCGGCATGCCCAAGAACGGCCGCGCGACACAGGCCGTGCTCGATGGCTACGAAGCTGGTCGCGAGCATTTGTCCGGCCTCGTCGACGGTGCTCGCTATGCGACCAACCGCTCGGTGCACCAGTTGCTCGCGCTGATGCGACCGCTCGGGGCATTCGTGCTGCCGATGAAGTTCCCCTTCGGGTTCGACCACTTCGGGGGCGTGAAATGGCTGCACGAGCAGCACTTACCTCCCGCGGACCAAGAGCAGCCCGGCCAGGGGCGGCTCCGCGTCGCCTATGTCAACCATCTGGCCAGTCGTGATGTCGGGCCGACCCTGGATGCGCTGCGCGCCTGGTTCGAGCAGCAGCTGGCGTAGGAAGGCGGTTACCGAGTGGACATCCCAGCGCTGATCGCGTTCCTCCGCGCCCGCCTTGCCGCGCTGGAAGCTCGTGCGGAGCACCTCCACGACGGGGAAGGCTGCTCAGCGCATTCCGAGTTCTCCTGGGGCTACGAGTACGACCCGCAGGACTGCGACTGCGGCGAACCCGACCGGGCACGGGCCCACGTGGAAGCGACGCGGCGGAGAATCGACTGGTGCGCCGAGGTCCTCGGTCGGCGCGACCTGTCCAATTACGGCCAGTTCGGCGCGCTCAAGGACGACCCCGACGCGCTCGCCGTCACCCTGGCGGTCGAGATCCTTCGCCTCGAAGCCCTGCCCTACGCCAGCCACTACGACTACCGCGAGGAGTGGCGCCCATGACCGACGAGTCCAAAGGCAGCGTCGTCACCGAACACGCGATCATGATGTCCGGCGGCGGGATGCACGTCCGCAACCCCGGACCTGACACCGAGCGCATCTACCCGCTCAAGACGTGGATCGAGCACCAGCAGCGCGACGGCGGCAAGGTGTACCGGCGGCGCGTGATCGTGATCGAGGACTGGACAGAGGTGTCTCATGGATGACCTGATCGCGTTCTTCCAGGCCCGGCTCGACGACGAGCAGCGACTGGCGGAAGCCGTGTCGCGCGAGACGACCGAGCCGAACTGGTCTGCGGGAGACCTCAACCTGAGCGACTACGTCACCACGGCGGAACATGGCAACCCTGTCGTGGTCGGGCCGTACAGCGGCTTCATGAGCTGGGAGATGCGCCAGTACATCGCCCTCCATGATCCGGCGCGCGCGCTGGAGGATGTGGCGGCCAAGCGGCGCGTCATCGAGGCCTACGAGAAGGTGGTCTTCGAACAGAAGGTGCGCGCCAATCACCCTGGCGAAGACCTCGCGAGCATGCAACAAGCCCTTCGGCACGCGATCAAGATCCTGGCCCTGCCGCACGCGGCGCACCCGGACTACTGCGAGGTGTGGCGGCCGTGACCGCCGAAGTGGTTGAGCTGTTCGGCGGCCCGAATGACGGCGCCGTGAGCATCGCCCCGCCCGGCGGCGACGGGCTTCCGGTGTCCGACCTCGTCGTGCCGCTCGACGGCGGCCGGCTGGAGTTCTACATCCGCACCACCCGCTCCGCCACCACCCGCCGGTGGCGCTACCAGTTCGTAGGAGCCGCATGATGACGCAGCCCGAGCCGTTCGACGAGAAGCGGTACGAAGCGCTGATGACCCAGCAGCCAATCCGCTTGGCTCCCGACGTCACGCCCCCGGCCGTCCACAAGGCCGAGGGCGCGGCCGTGCGGTGCGCGACCCGGGACGCGGTGCTCGTGGCCGACGACTGGCGCCTGGTCAACTGCGCCAACTGCCGCGCTTCGGCGCCGCCTGCGGGGAGCCGCTGATGCTCGGCCGCCTCCGTGACCAACTGCGGCAGCTCGTGCTCCGGCACACCCGCGTGTTCGTCTTCGTGCCCTTCGACGCGACGAACGAGGATTGCCGCGCGCTCCGGGCCGACTACGAGGCCAGGTTCCCTGGCGCACGCGTCCAACTGATCGATGACATTGACAGGAGGTTCCAACCGTGAAGGTGAAGCCCGGCACCGCCCGCCGCCTGGGGCTCCGACAGCCGGCGCCGCGTCCCGTCGGCGTCCTGGAGCTGCAGCACGAACTGACCCCGGCCGAGATGGCCGAGTTCGCCCGCCAGTTTGCCGACGCCATCGGGACGGGGCAGCCCCGCGTGGTGATCTTCGGATGACGCGCCTCCTGAGATGATCAGGGCCTGGGAGACGAGGGAGACCGAATGCAGCTGAGTGCCGGATGGATCCCCTGGGGCATGGACGCCGACACCTTCGGCGCCTGGGGGCAATGGGCAGGCGCGATCGCCAGCGCCGCCGCCGTCATCGTCGCGCTCGCGATCGCAATCCGCGACGCCCGTGCGCGAACGAGCGAGCGAGCCGATCGAGAGCGGGCGCAAGCGCGGACGGTTACCGTCGACGTCCGGAAGCTCAATCGGGCCGGGTCCTCTCACCCGGCACTGCCTTTTCATGTCGGGTGGACGGCGTTGATCGTCGAAAACCACGGCACCCTGCCAGTCACCGAGATCACGCTGACGCGCCTCGTCGCGACCGTGGAGGGCAAGCAGACGGAGTGGGACCTTCGCTTCGACAATGCGGGCATCTCTTCATCCGCTCTGCCGTACCGGTTGGGCAGAGTGCTTGGGCCAGGCGAGATGGGCGACTACGGATCCCTCGTTGAGCCCCTTGACGACGAGACCTCGAGAAGTGTTGATCCTGGAGAGGTCTTCGCCGAGGTGACGTTCGTCGATGCGGAGGGGTTGCGGTGGTCGCGGACCACCGAGAACCGTGAGCCGCAGAGGATCATCGAGAAGTGACCGCGGCCGCTGTCGTCGAGCACCGCTACCGGCCGCGCGGGGCGGCGAAGCGGCTCCTCGCCTGCCGCGACTCGGAGGTGCTGCTCTCGGGCCCGGCAGGCACCGGCAAGTCCCGCGCGTGCCTGGAGAAGCTGCACCTGATGTGCCTGCTCAACCCGGGCATGCGCGGTCTGATCGTCCGCAAGACCCAGGTGTCGATGACCAACACCGCCCTGGTCACCTTCCGCGAGCACGTCGCCGCCGAGTCCATTGCAGCCGGCCACGTCCGCTGGTTCGGAGGCTCCCAGCAGGAGGCCGCCTGCTACCGGTACACCAACGGCAGCGTGATCAACGTCGGCGGGATGGACAAGCCGACCAAGATCATGTCCTCGGAATACGACATCGTCTACGTCCAGGAAGCGATCGAGCTCACCGAGACCGACTGGGAAGCCATCACCACCCGCCTCCGCAACGGCAAGGTGTCCTTCCAGCAGATCATCGCCGACACCAACCCCGACACCGCCACCCACTGGCTCAAGAAGCGGTGCGACAAGGGCGTCACCACCATGATCGAGTCCCGGCACGAGGACAACCCCGTGCTGGTCCGGGAGGATGGCACCCGCACCGAGGTCGGCGAGGCCTACATCTCCAAGCTCGACGCACTTACCGGCGTCCGGCGACTCCGCCTGCGCGACGGGCTGTGGGTCGCCGCCGAGGGCCAGATCTACGAGGACTGGACCCCGGCGATCCACCACATCGATCGGTTCGACATCCCCGACGACTGGACCCGCTGGTGGAGTGTGGACTTCGGGTTTACCAACCCGTTCGTTCTGCAGTGCTGGGCCGAGGACCACGACGGCCGCCTCTACCTCTACCGGGAGATCTACCGCACCCGCCGCCTGGTCGAGGACCACGCCAAGGACATCCTGCGCATCGTCGCGCCCGAGGGGGAGTGGCGGGAGCCCCGGCCGCGCGCGGTGATCTGCGACCATGACGCCGAGGACCGCGCCACACTGGAGCGCCACCTCGGGCTCGGGACGGTGGCAGCGAAGAAGACCGTCTCGGATGGGATCCAAGCCGTGCAGGCCCGGTGGCGCCTGGCCGGCGACGGTAAGCCCCGCCTGTTCCTGCTGCGCGACTCGCTCGTCGAGCGGGACCCCGAGCTGGAGGCCGCGGCGAAGCCGCTGTCCACAGTGGATGAGGTCCCGGGGTACGTGTGGGACGTGTCCGAGGGGAAGCCGCCGAAAGAGACCCCGGTCAAGGAGAACGACCACGGCGTCGACGCGCTGCGGTACATGGTCGCCGAGCGGGACCTCGGCGGCCGGCCCCGCGTGCGGTTCCTCGGCGGGTAGCTGGGGCCTACCGCTTCGCGAGCCACCGCCTGATGGTCATTCGGTCAACGCCGGCCGTGTCTGCAAGGTCGACTTCGGACCAGCCGGCCTCGGACGCCGCAATCACTGCGGCGCGCAGCGCGTCCGTGTGCCGCTCGACGTCGCGAAGTGCCTGCCTCCGTTGTGCGCCAAGGCTCTGCACGGTGCTGCTGAAAGCCGCGTTCACGTCGACGAACGGCGCGCTCTCTCCTGCGGCTGCGGCGAGCTTCTTGAGGAGCTCATCGCTGAGCGTGTCGAAGCCTCGCACCTTGTGCGACATGCCCGCGAGGAGAGTCTGAATCGCCTTTGAAGTGGGGGAGTTCTTGGCGATGGCCTCGAGTTGAGTGGATAGGGACTGCATTGCGGGAACCTCGTGGCGAGCCGCCATGTCGCGCATGCGGGCCGCGAGTTCGGCCTGTGCCTTGGTGGGAGGCAAGCTCGGAATGTTGATCTTCGGAACGGTCTGCTCGGCGAGTTTCCTGAGGGCCTTGAGAGTGGGCTCCGAGAGCCCTTCGAAATCCGTCATGTAGATGATGCTACAGCAAATGTAGCGCGGTCTACAACGGGCCAGCCTGGACCGTCGGCAGGTCGCATGTACACCTATTCATCTGTTTAGGTGAATAGATATTCAGTTATCCTGCTGACGTGATCGCTCGGCTCATCGCCCTCCTGCAACCTCTGGTGAGCCGTGCTGCGCCCGCGGTCCTGTCGCTGGTGGCGCTGGTCTGCCTCGTGCTCGCTGCCTTCTGGCAGTTCGGCGGGCCAGCAGGTCTCGTGGCAGTTGCCGCGGCGTGTTTCCTCGCTGAGTGGCGCATGGTCGAGCCGAAGCCTGCTCGTCTGGACAGCCGCCGGTGAGGGGCTTGCTCGCGCCCCGGCCGCGTAACGACAGCCCTGTCCCGCTCGCCCCCCGCCGCGCGATGGGCTTCGGCTCGATGTTCGGGTCCCGCGCCGACGTCATCGGGCAGCTCGACACGATGGCGACCAACGGCACCGTGTTCGGCATCGTCGATCGCATCGCCCAGGCCGTCGCGGGCACGGAGTGGAAGCTCTACCGCAAGGCCGCCTCGGGCAACGAGGAAGACCGCGTCCAGGTCACCCGGCACGCCGCGCTCGACATCGTGACGAAGCCGAACCCCTTCTACTCCCGCGCCACCTTCTTCGAAGCCTCGTCGCAGCACGCCGACCTCACCGGCGAAACCTGGTGGGTCGTCGGCCGCAGCCCCCGCCTGCGCAACCTGCCCCTCGAACTGTGGCCCGTGCGCCCCGACCGCATGACCCCGGTCCCGCACCCCAGCAAGTTCCTGGCCGGGTACATCTACACCTCGCCGGACGGCGAGAAGGTGCCGCTCGAGCTGGACGAGGTGATCTTCACCCGTCGGCCGAACCCGTCCGACCCCTACCGCGGGCTCGGGCCGGTGCAGGCCATCCTCACCGACGTCCACTCCGCCCGGTATGCGGCCGAGTGGAACAAGAACTTCTTCCTGAACTCGGCCGAGCCGGGCGGGATCATCGAGGTCGAGAAGCACCTGTCGGACGCCGAGTTCGACGAGCTGACGAAGCGGTGGAACGAGCAGCACCGCGGCGTCGCCCGCGCCCACCGCGTCGCCGTGCTGGAGCAGGGCAAGTGGATCGACCGCAAGTACACCCAGCGGGACATGGAGTTCACCGCCCTGCGCGGCGTCACCCGCGACGCGCTGATGGAGGCGTTCGGGTTCCCGAAGGCCATGCTCGGCATCACCCAGGACGTCAACCGGGCCAACGCCGAAGCCGGCGAGGTGATGTTCGCCCGCTGGCTGATCAAGCCGCGGCTGGAGCGGTGGCGCGACGCGCTGAACAGCATGTTGCTGCCGCTGTTCGGCGACACCGCGCGCGACCTCGAGTTCGACTTCGACAACCCCGTGCCCGACGACGAGGCCGCCGAGAACGCGGCGATGACCGCGAAGGCCACTGCGGCGAAGACGTACATCGACGCCGGGTTCGACGGCGAGTCGGTGAAGGAGGCGCTCGAGCTGCCGGACGCGCTGGTGTGGGAGAAGCCGGAGCAGCCGGGCGAGGTCGGGCAGCCGGCCGAGCCGGTCAGCACACTGGCCCAGGACCGGCAGGATGATCTGGACTGGGGCCTGTTCGGCGGCAGCGATGACGAGCCGGAACCCGGGGATGGCGAGCCGGCGGGTGGTGTGCAGCCGTGACCACCACGCTCGCCGCCCTGCGCTCCTGGGAGGACCTCGACTGGGGGCAGCTCCTCAACTGGGACCCCGCCAAGCACCCGCGCGACCGGCGCGGCCGCTTCACCAAGTCCCGCACCCAGCCGATCACCGAAGCCGAACGCGCCCTCGTGAACAACACCCTCGCGAACTTCAAGCCGAAGAGGTTCGACTCGGACCAAGCCGCGCAGGACTACCTCAACAGCCAGCCCAAGCTGACGAAGGCGCAGGCCGACGCGGTCGACCGCTACACCGGCGACGCGTTCCTCGACATCAACCGCGCGCTGCGGTCCGGCAGCAAGGACGGCGGGGGCGAGCAGACCACCATCGACAACCTCCGGGCGGCGATGCGCCCGACCAAGGACGACCTGATCCTCACCCGCACCGTCGGCATGGAGGCCTTCGGCAGCGTGCCGCTGGAAGACCTCGTCGGGAAGAAGGTCACCGACGCCGGGTTCTCTTCGACCGCACTTGGCCTCGCCTACGGCGGCGGGCTGGGCAGCGTAACGATGAAGATCGCGGTGCCCAAGGGAACACCGGCGGTCTTCGCGGCGCCGTACTCCCGCAACCCGGCGGAGCGGGAGATCGTGCTGCCCGACGGCCTGCAGATGGTCGTCGCCCAAGTCAAGAAGAACGACAAGTTCGGCTACGACATGACCCTGGTCGTACTGCCGAAACAGTCGGAGCCCGAGCCGGAGCCCCCGGCCGCGTCCGCACGCCACAGGCACGTGATCCAGAGCCAGGACTTCCCGACTCCGCCCGAGGACTGGCCTGAGCGCGACGAGGACGCCGTCGACGCCGTCGACCTCGGCCCGGTCCAGGCCGCGTGGGAAACCGCGCTGGCCGCGCTGCTGGAGCTGTGGAGGGGCAGCGTCGTCGCCGCCTGGATCGACCAGCTCCTCGAGCAGATCCGCGCCGTGCTGCGCGGCGAGGGCGCCTTCACCAGCCTCACCGTCGAAACCGACACCGCGGCCAGCCACCTGGCCGACGCGATGCGCGAGCTCGCCGAAACCGCCGCCGGACACGCCGTCGACGAGGCCGCCGAACACGACGTCACCCTCACCGCCGCGTGGCCCACCGAGTCCGAGCTGCAGGACGCGGCCCAGACCATCGCCACCTTCGAGGGGCAGCGCTACGCCCAGTCAGCCGGCCGGGAAGCCGCCCGCATCGCCTGGCCCGACGCCGACCCCGACGAGATCACCGACCACGTCCGGGCCCACCTCGAAGGCCTCTCCGACTCGACGTCGGCGCAGGCCTTGGGCGGGGCGCTCACCCACGCCCAGAACCAGGCCCGGCAGACCACCTTCAAGTCCGGACCGGTCGGCGCGCTCTACGCCTCCGAGCAGATGGACAAGAACACCTGCGACCCGTGCCGCGAGATCCACGGCCGCTGGGTCGCCAACACCGACAACCTCGCGCCGCTGCTCAAGCTCTACCCCTTCGGCGGCTACATCGACTGCAAGGGCACCTGGCGCTGCCGCGGCACCGTCGTCGGCGTGTGGCGGCCCAAGACCACGGAAGGCGGGAGCTGATGGACATCGACCCGCGGCTGATCGGCCGCGTGCAGGACGTGATCAAGGCCCGCGAACAGCGCCGCCCTCGCAACGCCGCCGCTCAGCAGCGAGGGATCCGGCTCCTCACACCGCAGGACAGCACGCCCGAGCTGTGGATCTACGACGAGATCTCCTGGTGGGGCGTGTGCGCCGCCGACGTCGCGGCGCAGCTCAACGGACACCGCGGCGACCTGCACGTCCGGATCAACAGCCCCGGCGGCGACGTGTTCGAGGGCTTCGCGATCTACAACATGCTCGCCCAGCTCGACGGCACCGTCACCGTCACTGTCGAAGGCCTCGCCGCGTCGGCCGCCAGCTTCATCGCGATGGCCGGCGACGAGATCCGCATGTGCCTGGCGAGCCAGATGATGATCCACGACCCGTGGGGTGTGTGCGTCGGCGCCGCGGACGACATGCGCGGCATGGCCGGCGTGCTCGACTCGCTGGCCGAGACCCTTGCCGCGATCTACGCCGAGCGCGCTGGCGGGGACGTCGCCACGTGGCGCGAAACGATGCGCGGCGAGCAGTGGTACAACCCGCAGGAAGCAGTCGACGCAGGCCTCGCCGACGAGATCGTGACCCCGAAGCGCGGCGGCGACAACGAGCCCGACGAGGGCCAGCTGGCCGCGTCCCGCTGGGACCCTTCGCTGTTCCAGTTCCGCTACGCAGGCCGCCCGGAAGCGCAACAGGGCGAGGCACCGACACCCGTCGACCCTGGCGAAGCCAACCCTGCCGACCAGCCCAGCACGGCCGCGGACGCTGGCGGCGAGCCCTCCGAGGGCGCGGACCAGCCCGCCAGCACTGACCGCGAACCCGCCGCCGCCTCGGCCGCCGCCGCCTCGGCCGCCGGCGAACAGCCCGAGACCGCCCCGACGTCCGCCGTCGAGCCGGAACCAGCACCACCGAACCCGTGGGCCGACGCCGTCGCCGCCCTCCTCGAACCGGAGCCGTCCACAACGGACGAGCTGCTGATGTCCCTCCAAGAGAAAGGCCTGGCATGACGACCCAGCTCGTTCCGCCGAAGAACGTCCCGATCCCGAAGAACGCCGCCGAGCTCGCCGAAATGATCGGCGACCCCGGCAAGCTCAAGCCGATCATCGAGAACAAGGAGGCGTTCGCCGGGTTCATCCAGGCCTACGCCGACCAGCAGCAGGCCCCCGGCACCGACCTGCACGAGGCGATCAAGGCCGAGACGCAGAAGCAGCTGGCCGACTACCTCCGCGAGAAGGACCTCGACGGCGACAACGTCGAGCGGATCAACCGGCTCAACCTCGACCCGCAGGCCGCCACCCGCAACCGCAAGGGCGGCATGCTCACCTCCTACGGGCAGGGCGCCAACCACAACCCGAACGCACCGGGCGTGGTCCTGGACGACAAGTTCAACAACGCCGTCGACTACCTCGAGGCGATCTGGCACCTCAACGAGTCCCCAGAGGCGTCCGCGCGGCGCACGGAGATCCGCAACGCCGCCTCGTCGGTGTCGCCGGCGGACGGTGGCTTCTTGGTGCCGGAGACGCTGCGCAGCCAGCTGCTGCAGGTGTCGCTGGAGACCGCGACGGTGCGGCCGCGGGCAACGGTGGTGCCGATGGACTCGGCGCGGGTGCCGTTCCCCACGATCGACGTCTCCAGCAACCAGAGCAGCGTGTTCGGCGGCATGATCGCCTACTGGGGTGAGGAGTCGGCCGCGCTGGTCGACGCGAACCCGAAGTTCGGACGCGTCGTCCTGGACGCGAAGAAGCTGACCGGCCTGTCGGTGGTGCCGAACGAGCTGCTGCAGGACTCGATCATCTCGTTCTCGGCGCTGATCGAGCGGCTCTGGCCGATGACGCTGTCGTTCGAGGAGGACGCCGCCTTCTCCAAGGGCAACGGCGTCGGCCAGCCCCTGGGCTACCTCGGCAACCCCGCCACGGTCGCCGTCGGCGCCGAATCCGGGCAGGCCGCGGACACGATCGTCTACGAGAACATCGTCAAGATGTACGCCCGGATGCTGCCGTCGTCGCTGCAGCGCGCGGCGTGGGTGGTCACCCCGGACGCCCTTCCCGAGCTGCTGACGATGAGCCTGTCGGTCGGCACCGGCGGCAACTCGGTGTTCGTCGCGAACGCCGCTGGCGCCGCCCCGATGACGATCTTCGGGCGCCCGATCATCGTCACCGAGCAGGCCAGCGTGCTCGGCGACCAGGGCGACATCGCGTTCGTCGACCTCACCTACTACCTCGTCGGTGACCGGCAGACCATGACCGCCTCCTCGTCGACCGACTGGAAGTTCGGCAACGACCAGACCGCCTACCGCATCATCCAGCGCGTCGACGGCCGCCCGTGGATCCAGTCGGCCATCACCCCGAAGAACGGCGGCCCCGCGCTGTCCCCGTTCGTCGAGCTGGCCGCCCGCGCCTGATCGTTGCCGGGGCCGGGCGGCATTAACACCCCGCCCGGCCCTCGCTCCGAAGTGGCAATCAACCCCCACCAGGAAGGCACAAACCCATGGCACAGAAGGCTCTCGGCCGGCTGTTCAACACGGCACCGGCCGCCGACGGCAAGTGGATCAACCTCAAGGCAGCGGGCGGTGTGGCGTTCCTGTGCTACCTCGCCGGCGCCGTGGGCGACACCTACACGCTGCAGGAGGCAAGGGACGCGGCGGGCACCGGCGCGCAGAACCTGCCGGTGCTCACCGAGTACCACACCGCCACCGGCGACGGGTCCGACGCGTGGACGCGCCGTACACAGGCGGCGGGCGCCACCGTCGTCACCGCAGCGGCGGCGACCCAGAACGCGATGGTGTGCGAGGTCGAAGCCACGTCCCTGTCGGACGGCTACCGGTTCGTCCGGCTCAGCTCGACCGGCGCGGGCACCGTGAACGCGGTGACCCGGGACCTGGCGGCCCAGCGCACCCCGGCGAACCTGCCGGCGATGGGCGTCTGAGCGCGACGGCCGGACCAATGCTGTGGATCTGCCAGGAGTGCACCACCGCCTACGCGGTGGGCCTCCTGGCCTGCCCGCACTGCGCAAGCACCAACTACCTGGAAGAAGGCCAGGACATGCCCAAGATCACCGTCCACGGTGGAGCGTCCAACGCGAACACCGAGACCACGGTCGAAATCCACGGCGAGGTCATCGACGGGCGGCACGGCGAGCGTGAGCCGCTGCCCGAGTTCGATGCCACCACCGAGCGCGTCACCGAGCCCGTCGAGCAGGAGGCGACGGGCGACGAGGCCGCCGAGCAGGAGGCGACGGGCGACGAGGCCGCCGGGGCCGAGCCGTTCGACCCCGGCGACCACACCGTGACCGAGGTGATGGCGTACCTCGACGACGCCGACGACGTCGAGCGCGCCCGCGTCCTCGACGCGGAGAAGGCCGGCAAGAACCGCCGCGGAATCGTCGGCGAGCAGGCATGACCGAGGCAGGCGGCTGGTACGGGCTTCTCGCGATCGCGCAGGAAGCTGCGGCCGAGCGCGCGGCGGAGAAGGCCCAGCCGCCTGTCGCCTGCCCGAATGACGGTGAACCGCTCCAGACCGGGCCCGACGGCCGCCTGCACTGCCCGTTCGACGGCTGGCGGCCCAACGCCTGACCGCCGGACCGGACAACTGAATACCGACTCGAACCCAGCACTCCACGGGGTGCTCGGCCAAGAAAGCAAGGGCACAGGAACGAGGTGAGCACCAGCATGACCGAACCGTGGTACGCCACGAGGGAGGACGTGAAGTCCGCCCTGGACAGCAAGGAGACCGCGCGGAACAACGCGCAGGTCGACCGCGCCGTCGCATCGGCGTCCCGCGGCATCGATGCACTGTGCCACCGCCGGTTCTACCCCTGGACCGGCACCCGCTCGTTCCCGTGGCCCGACCCGCAGATGGGCACCGCGTACCGGCTGTGGCTCGACGACAACGACCTCATCTCCGTCACCGCGCTGCACAGCGGGGGAGCGGCGATCGGTGCGGACCAGTACTTCCTGGAGCCGGCGAACTACGGGCCCCCCTTCACCCACCTCGAGCTCGACCTCGGCGGGGCCGCGTCGTTCGGCGGGGGACCGACCGCCCAGCGGGACATCGAGATCACCGGCGTGTTCGGGTACCGGGCCGACGAGAGCCCGGCTGGGGCGCTCGCGGACGCATTGGACCCCACCGCGACCACGGTCACCATCACCGACTCGGCCGCCGTCGGTGTCGGCTCACTGCTGCGCATTGACTCCGAACGGCTGATCGTCGCCGCGAAGACCATGACCGACACCGGCCAGACCCTCCAGGCCGACGTCGACGCCCGCGCCTCGACAGCCGCAATCCCGGTCGCCAACGGCGCTGGGTTCGCCGAGGGGGAGACGGTCCTCGTCGACGCCGAGCGGATGCGGATCCTCGACGTCGCCGGTAACACGCTGATCGTGAAGCGCGCCTGGGACGGCTCGGCCCTGGCCGCGCACACCACCGACGCCGTGATCTACGCGCCGCGCACCCTGACCCTGGAGCGCGCCGCCGTGGGCACGACCGCGGCCAGCCACGCCAGCGGGGCCGCGGTGTTCCGGCACGACCCGCCCGCGCTGGTGCGGGAGCTGTGCATCGCCGAGGCGCTCGTCGCCGTGCTGCGGGAGGGCGCCGGGTACGCCACCCGCACCGGCTCCGGCGACAACGCCCGCGAGTCCTACGGCGGCGGTCTGCCGGAGCTGCGCGAGCAGGTGTACACGGCGCACGGTCGCAAGGTCCGGAAGCGGGTGATCTGACATGGCGGAGGTGCGCGTGTCAGGGCCCCTGTTCGATGGCCGCGCGGACCTGGCGGTGCGGGACTACCTCGACGCTGTCGAGGAGCGCGTCGCCGGCCAGGCGTCGGCCGAGGTGCACACCAACCTCAACGCGTCGATCCGGAACCCCACGCCGTACTACGAGACCCAGGTGCAGGTCGTGGCAGAGGGCGACGCGCACGTGGTCAACGACCGCGGCGTGATCTACGGGCCCTGGCTGGAGGGCGTCGGCTCCCGGAACAAGACCACCCGGTTCAAGGGCTACTTCTCGTTCCGCCGCGCGGCGCACGCCACCCGGCAGAAGGCGCCGCAGCTCGCCCGTGAGGTGCTCGCCCGGTTCGTGGGGAGGATGAACTGATGCCGGCGCTCGTCGAGTCGGATTTCGTCGCGCTGATCGAGGCGCTGGCAGACCATGCCTTGCGGACCGGGTGGTTCGACCGGGTCAACAAGCACGAGCCGAAGAACGCGCCTGGGCACGGGCTGACCTCGGCGATCTGGGTGGACCGGATCGAGCCCATCCGCGGCGGCTCTGGGCTCAACTCGACGTCGGCCCGGTTCGTGGTGAACGTGCGAATCTACCAGAACGCGCTGTCGGACCCGCCAGACGCGATCGACCCGCACCTGACCGCCGCGGTGAACGAGCTCATGCTCGCCTACTCCGGCGACTTCACTCTCGACGGGCTCGTGCGCGACGTGGACCTGCTCGGCGCGCATGGAATCCCGCTGTCCGCCGTGGCGGGCTACCTCACCCAGGACAAGACGATCTACCGAGTCATGACGATCACGGTCCCGCTGATCGTCAACGACGTTTGGGAGCAGAACGCATGACCGAGAACCCCTGGGCCCCCCGCCACCCGAGCGTGGCGCACTTCCAGCCCCTCTTCGACCACGGGCACCTCCCGGCTCACCTGCAGGCCATCTCCGGCCCGTGCGCACAGCTGGCCGAGACCATGCTCGCGCAGTTGCCCGACGGGCCCGAGCTGGCGGCCGGGCTCCGCAAACTGCTGGAAGCGAAGGACTGCTTCGTCCGGCAGCTCGTCATCGCTCCGAAGGAGGCGTGACGTGGGCAAGCAGTCCGGGCTGGGGGACAACCTGTACGTCTCCGGCTACGACATCTCCGGCGACGTCGGGCAGGTCGGCAACATCGCCGGCCCCCTCGCCACGCTGCCCGTGACCGGGATCGACAAGCTCGCGAACGAGCGCATCGGCGGGCTGCGCGACGGGGCGATCGAGTTCACCGCGTTCTGGAACCCGGAGCGCGCCACCGACAACCCCGGCGTCACCCGGGACCGCGCGCACGCCGTGCTCTCCACGCTGCCGACCGCGGACCGGCACGTCATGTACTGCCGCGGCACCCAGCTCGCCAGCCAAGCCGCCTGCCTGGTGTCGAAGCAGATCAACTACGACGGCAGCCGGGGCGACGACGGCTCGTTCACCCTCGCCGTCTCCGCGCAGGCCAACGGGTTCGGCCTGGAGTGGTGCACCCAGCTCACCCCCGGCAAACGCACCGACACCGCGGCCACGAACGGCCCGGCCGTCGACCTCGTCGCGCCGACCGCCTTCGGGCTGCAGGCCTACCTGCAAGTGTTCGCGTTCACCGGCACCACCGCCACGATCAAGCTGCAGGAGTCCAGCGACAACGGCGCGGCCGACGCCTGGGCCGACGTCGTGGACGGCTCCTTCGCCGCCGTCGCCGGGATCACCGAGCAGCGCATCCAGACCGCCCGCGACCAGACCGTCGAGCGGTACCTGCGGGTCGTCACCGAGGGGACCTTCACCCAGCTCGTGTTCGCCGTGGCGGTCGCGAAGAACGAAGTGGAAGTGAGCTTCTGATGATCAACCGGATCCAGCCGGTCGGCACCGTGCGGGACTACCAGACCTACGCCATCGCCTCACCCCGCGACACGCAGGTCAAGGCGGCGTGCGAGGAGGTCGGGTGCGCGAACTTTCGGCACGGCTGGCGAACCATCGTCGACGAGGCCACCGACCTCGGAAAGCGGCAGGCCGACTACATCCGCAACCAGTCGCGCCGCACGTTTCGCGAGGAGCGCAACGCCGCCGGGCTGACCGTGTTCACGTTCGAGTCCGGGCAGCGCTGTTTCGCCGACCACCGCACGCGCCCGGAGGTCTACCTCGTGCGCGACGGCGACTGGCGAGGCAACCCCACCGGCCATGTCCGGCGCCACACCCGGCCGGCCGACTGGGTCGAGGACTTCGGCGAGCACCAGCAGCGCGTCGTCGAGCTGATCAACAAGGGATAGGAGAGCCGCCATGGCGAAGGAATCGGGTCTCGGCTGGAGCACCCTCAGCGTGGACGACGCCGCCGGCACGCCGCGCGACATCCGCAACGACATCACCAACCTGGAGTTCGCGACCCCGCGCGCGACCCAGGACGTCACGGGCATCGACAAGTCCGCGAACGAGCGGCTGCTGCTGCTCGCCGACTTCTCGGCGACGCTGAACGGGGTGTTCAACGACGCCGCGAACGCCTCGCACTCGGTGTTCAAGACGATCCCGTCGACCAGCGTGCCGCGCACGATGTCCATCGGCGTGTCCGGGCAAACCCTCGTGAACGAGGTGCTGCTCACCGACTACCCGCTCACCCGCTCCGACTCCGGCGAGCTGACCTGGGCAGTGCCTGCGGCTCTGGCCGACGGCACGGTCCCGGTCTGGAGCTGACGGATGGGATTCGAACCACCGCAGACCGTCCTCGTCCTCAACTTCGACGAGGACACCGGCATGGACGGCCTCGTGGTCAAGGCCCGGTGGGGCTCGGTCGCCGAGATTCTCCACTTCGAGCACGAGTGGCCGGACATCTTCCGCGCGCTCAAGGACGGCGAGATCACCATGCTCGAAGCCGAGAAGCGCATGGCTGCGGTGTTCGACTGGTTCGTCGACCTGATCGTCGAGTGGAACATCGGCCCTGACGACGCGCCGCTCCCGATCACGCGGGAGACCATGCGGAGTTTCGAGCCGGCGTTCTGCACAAAGCTCGTCCGCGGCTGGCACTCCGGGCACTACAAGGTCGACGCCCCTTTAGCGAAGCCCTCCAGCGATGGCGATCCGTCCCTGGAGGCGTCGATTCCGATGGAGAGCCTGTCCGAAAGCCTCGCGAGCTGATCTACGCCGAGCAGGTGCTGGGGCTGTGCGAGCGGTTCAAGTGCCTGCCGCACGAGCTGCTCGCCGCCCCAGCCGACCCGCTGTGGCACCTGCTCGCCGTCGAGCGCCTGGGAATGAGGGAGGAGGTGGCCTGAGGTGGCCAACGAGGTCGAGATCCGCGTTACCGCGAAGGACGTCGGCGCGGCCAAGACCTTCGAGAAGGTCCGGCGTGACGCACGCACGGCGGGCACCCGCGCGGGCGACGAGTTCGCGGGCTCGTTCTCAGGCACCCTCGACCAGGGCACCGCGAAGGTCGGGCAGCGGCTCGGCAAGAAGATCGCCGACGACACCGCGAAGGCCGCCCGCTCGCAGAAGCCGATCGAGCTGCCGGCCACCGCGGACAACCCGATCGACGCGGCGTGGCGGGCGAAGGTCGAGGCGTCGCTCAAGGCCACGGCGAAGCAGGCGCTGGAAATCCCGGTGTCTCCCGAGAACGAGACCTTCCGGCGCGAGCTGGGCCGGCTGATGGAGCAGGCGACGCGGTCGGCGAGGGCCGAGATCCCCGTCGATGTGGCGGAGGCTGCCGAGTTCAAGCGGCAGGTCGAGGCCCTCGCCGCGATCCTCTCGGACGAGGTCACGGTCCGGGTGCCGGTCGAGGTCGACAAGCAGACGCTGACGAAGGCCGCAGCGGACGTCGAGAAGGCCACGGAGCAGGTCGCCAAACGTGCAAACGCGCAGTTCAAGGCGCTGCAGTTCGGGCTGATGTTCGCCGGCCTGCCTGTCGCCGCAGCGGGCGCGGCAGGGCTCGCGGTCGGCGCGCTGGCCGCCGTCCCGCTGGCCTTCACGCAGATTGCCATCGCCGGCCAGCAGTCCAACCGTGAGGTGACGCAGGCCTGGAGTAAGACCGGGGACCAGCTGGAGGAGCAGCTGAGGGGCTGGTCCGAGCCGTTCGCCGACGACTTCGTCAAGTCCGCGGAGATGGTGCGAGGCCGTGCCGCGCAGCTGTCCCCGCAGATCGGGCAGATCTTCGCGAACTCCGACGACTACCTCCTGCCTTTCACCAATTCCCTGCTGAACGCCACCCAGAACGCCATCCCTGGGTTCGTGGTTGCGAGCCAGCGCGCCGGTGAGCCGATGGCGGCGCTCGGCTACCTCGCGGAGCAGTCCGGTTCGGGGCTCACCGACTTCTTCGTCAACGCCTCCGAGGGCGCCGACGGGGCCGCCGCGGACCTCCGTGTGCTCGGCGACATCGGCCGCGACGCCCTCGGGTTCCTGGGCACGGTGGCTGCGAACCTCGCCGACAACGGCACCCCCGCCCTGTACCAGTTCAGCGACGCTCTCCGGCTGGCTGAGGAGATGATGGTCACCGCGACCGCGGCCGGGTCGCCGCTGTACAGCGTGACCAGCGGGTTCATCAGCGCGGTCAACGGCGGCCTGGGAATTCTCCAGGGCTTCGTCAGCCTGTTGGGCATGCTGCCCGCGCCGGTCGGCGAGGCGGCCGGACAGCTGCTCGCCGCCTCGAAGATGGCGAACCTGTTCGGCATCAACATCAAGGACGCCTGGAAGGGCGCCGAGGGCGGTGCGGGCCGGTTCCAGACCATCGCGGGCCGGACCGTGCTGGTGCTCGGGCTGATCGGCGCTGCCGCCCAGGTGATGGCGTCCAATGTGGAGCGCGGCCAGACCACCGTGGAGGGGCTGTCCGACTCCCTCGACGACTGGATCGCCAAGGGCAAGGCGTCCGGCGACCTCGCGAAGCTGTTCGGCTCGAACCTCAGAGACCTCTCCGACGCCTTCACCATCCTGAAGAACGACCAGGACGGATGGGTCGAGGGCTTCACCGACTTCACCGGCAATCTGATCGGCGTCGACTCCCGCCTCGACGACGCGAAGAACCGCGTCCAGCAGCTCGACGCCGCGCTGGCGAGCATGGTGCAGAACGGGCAGGCCGAGCAGGCAGGGGCCGCGCTGCAGGCCGCGAGCGAGCAGACCGGCCGCTCGATCGAGGAGCTGACCGGGTTCCTGCCCCAGTACAAGGCCGCCCTCGATGCGGGTGCCGCCGCCGCGACCAACGCCGGCACCGCGGCGGGCCAGCTGTCCTACTCGCAGAAGCTCGCCCGGCAGGCCACTGCGGACCTGTCCACGGCGTTCCAGGGGCTCGGTGACGCGACCGCGGACGTCACCACGAAGGGCAAGCTGCTGCAGCAGGTGCTCGACACGCTCACCGGCCGGACGCCCTCCTTCGAGGAGGCCACGCAGTCCATCAACGACTCGCTGCGCAGCCTCGGGGACAACTTCAAGACCACCGAGGACCGGGCGAACGGGTTCGGCTCGGCTCTGCTCAACGCCGACGGCACGGTCAACACCACCACCCGCAACGGCTCCGCGCTCCAGGACACCCTGGAGAGCCTGCAGACCGGGTTCGCCAACGCCAGCGTCGCCATTGATGACCTCGTCAAGGGCGGCATGAGCTACGACGCCGCGGCGAAACAGGTGAACGACACGCTCGCCGTCCAGCGGCAGCGGTTCATCGACCAGCACGCCGTCATGGGCCTCACCCGGCAGCAGGCCGAGGCGCTCGCGAACCAGTACGGCCTGTTCCCCACGAACGTCGCCACGATGTTCACCCAGCCCGGCATGCCCGGCGCCCAGCAGGCCGCCGACCTCCTGCGCGGCAAGGTGCTCGCCGTCCCGAACCAGTGGACCACCATCACCACGGCGCTCACCGCGGACGCCGTCGCCAAGCTGGAGGCGCTCGGCTTCCAGGTCCGGAACCTGCCCAACGGCGACGTCGAGGTCATCGCGCTCACCGCCTCGGCGGAGGCCAAGATCGGGCAGCTCGTCAAGACCCGCAGCATGAACATCGAGGTCAACTACGTCACCGGGTACGCCGGCACCTCGACCGGCATGAAGTACGGACCGCGGGCGGCGGGCGGGATCGACGTGCCCGGCCCAGTCGGGATGGCCGAGGGCGGCGTGGTCAAGGACATCCCGCACCTCGCGACCGTGGTGCCCCCAGACACCCCGCGCCTGATCGGCGACAACATGCGCGTCCCAGAGGCGTTCATCCCGCTCGACCCCAGCTCGCAGCGCTCCCAGTCGATCCTCGCGTACGCGAACCAGGCCATGGGCAACCCGACCGGGGATGCCCGCGGCATGGCCGACGGCGGCCTGATCGCCGCCGCGCAGGAGGTCTACAACCACTGGCGCAACGGCGGCCAGGTCTTCGAGGACTTCAGCTTCTACGGCAACAGCGCGAACGTCCGCGCCTACAACGACGAGCTGGCCGCGATGTACCACGGCGGCGACCTCGACAAGTTCTTCGCCGGCGTGATCGGCGCCGGTGCCCGCACGGGCGGCGGGGTGACCCCGGTCCGGCGGGCGTCTCCGGGGAACCGGCCCGCGCGCACCAGCTCGACCGGCCCCACGATCGTCACCTTCGACACCAGCGGCGCACCCCCGCTCATCCAGGCGCTCATCGCGGAGCTGCAGAAGTACGTCCGGGTCAACGGCGGCGACCTGCAGACCGCGATCATGGGGGCCCGCTGATGGCCGGGCTCATCGACAAGCGCGTCGAGCTGTACCTCGGCGACTGGATCGACGTCACCAGAGACGTCCGCGGGGACGCCGGGATCGAGATCGTGCGCGGCCGGCAGAACGAGACGACCAAGCAGACCACCGCGTCGCAGTGCCGGTTCCGGCTCAAGAACGGTGAGGAATGTTCGATCGGCCCGCGCGGCTACGAGCCGCGCTACGCGGCCAGCCCATACTTCGGCAAGCTCGGCCGCGCCACCCCGGTCCGGGTCGGGGTCCGCACCGCCTACGACACCTTCACCCGCGCTGTCTCCGGCGGATGGGGCACCGCGGACCGCGGCGGCGGCTGGACGTTCGGCGGGATCGGCTGGGTCGCCTCCGACTTCAGCGTCGCGTCCGGAGTCGGCCGGCACTCCGTGTCCGCCGCGACGGGCTACCGCGTCACCTACCTGACCACGTTCAAGCAGCGCGATGCGGACGTGAAGGTCAGCTTCACGATGCCCATCGGCGCGCCCACTGGCGGCGCGGTCGAGCCCGCGAACCTGGTCCTCCGGCTCGTGGACATCTCGAACTACTACACCGTCCGCGTGTCGGTCGCGCCCACCACCGGCGCCATCACCCTCGACATCTTCAAGGTCGTCGCGAACACCTACACCAGCCTCGTCGGCGCCACTCCGACAGGCCTGTTCTACGACACCGCCGGCACCACCTTCACCGTCCGGGCGATCGCCGAGGGCCAGGAGATCCGGGCCAAGATCTGGCGGGTCGGCCAGCCCGAGCCGCACGGCTGGGGCGTCCAGGTCCACGACACCACGTTCCCGGCGGCGGGAAGCGTCGGCGTCCGGTCCGGTATCGCGGCTGGCAACACCAACACGCCGCTGGTGTTCAGCTACGACAACTTCGAGGTCATGCACCCGCGGTTCGCCGGCGAGATCGCCGACATCGTCCCGAACCGCGACACCACCGGGAAAGCCCGCTGGGTGGACGTCGAGGCCGCGGGCATCCTCCGCCGCCTCCAGGCGGGCGACACGCCGCTGCAGTCCCCGCTCCGCCGCGCGTACATGACCACCACCACCAACCCGCCGGTTGCCTACTGGCCCCTGGAGGACGGGCGCAACACCGACCAGTTCGCCTCGCCCCTGCGGGGCGTCGCGCCGATGACCATCACCCAGGGCACGGTGAACGCGGCCTCCTACTCTGGGTTCGCCGGCTCGGCCGCGATCGCGCAACTCGCCGACGGCACGCTGTGGGGCCAGGTGCCCAACCACGCGGACGGCTACGGCCAGGTCCGGATGCTGATCCACCTCCCGGACAACGGGCTCACCGACCTCGAAGCGATCGCCACTGTGCACACCACCGGCAGCATCTACCGGTGGCGCATCGTCTACCGCACAGGCGGCAGCGGCGGTCTGCAGATGACCGCGTTCGACCGCACCGTGACCCTCGTCCACACCGGAGTGGCCACGGACCTGTTCCTCAACGGCAAGAACAGCTTGCTCTCGATCGAGCTGCGGCAGAACGGCCCGAACATCGACTACGGCGTCTGGGGGGTCGAGGCTGGCGCAGAGTCCGGGACCGGGGTGACGGGCACCGTCAGCGGCCAAACCCTCGGCCACGTCTCCGACGTGTTCATCGGCCCCGACAAGGACGTCAGCGGCATGGCCGTCGGCCACGTCGCCGTCCAGCCTGTCGAAGACAGCGTCTTCACCTTCGGCCCGATGATCGACGGCATGCGCGGCGAGTACGCGCCCGACCGGATCAGCCGCCTCGGCACTGAGAACGGGTTCAACGTCGCCGTCCAGCGCGGCACCGAAGCCACCGAACCGTGGACCCGGCTCGGCCCACAGCCCATCGCGAGCCTCACCGACGTCCTCGACGAGTCCGCTCGGGCGGACCTCGGGCTCCTCTTCGACAACCGCGCCACCACCGACCTCACATACCGCACCTACCCGTCGCTCCTGTCGCAAGACCCGGTGCTCGTGCTCGACGCCAGCAACGGCGAGCTGGCGCAACCACCGCAGCCCGTCGACGACGACCAGAACCTCACCAACGACGTCACCGCACAGCGGAACAACGGCGGCTTCTACCGCGCCACGGAGACCGAAGGGCGTCTCGGCAACACCCCGCCCGAGGACGGCGGCGTCGGGATCTACTCCTCGTCGAGCAGCTACAACGTCCGCTACGACAGCTACCTCCCCGACCTGGCAGGGTGGGCGCTGCACCTGGGCACGGTCGACGCCGCACGATACCCGCGGATCCCAATCGCCCTGCACAACGAGCGCGTCAACGGCAGCAAACCGGACTTGCGCCGCCAGGCGCTCGATCTGCAGATCGGCGACCTCATCGCCATCGACCACCTGGACCCCGATCGCGTGCTGCTCATGACGCTCGGCTCCACGGAGCTGATCGGGAACATGACCCACGACCTGCTCTTCACCTGCCAACCCGGCGAGCCCTGGAACGTCGGCATCGCGGACGACGCGGACAGCCGCGCCGACTCCGACGCGTCCGAGCTGGTGTCCGACCTCACCGCGACCGCGACCGCGTTCTTCGTCTCGACCGCACCCGGCAGCCCGCGGTGGATCGACTCCGCGGCCTACGGCTCCGAATTCCCGTTCGACATCCGAGTCGGCGGCGAGGTCATGCGCGTCACCGCCATCACCGGCACCAGCTCGCCCCAGACCTTCACCGTCCAGCGCTCGATCAACGGTGTCGTCAAGGCACACACCGCACTCACGCCCGTCACGCTCGCCAACCCGGTCTACGCGGCCGCCGGAACCCAAGCATAGGAGGGGGACATCGTGATTCTCGCGGGCATGAAGACGACCGCGCAGCGGCTCAACGAGGCCCTGGATATCCCGGCCTGCACCGTGGTCATGACCGGCACGCAGGCGATCACGACGAGTATCGACACGGACGTCTCCTGGTCGGGCGTGGACGGGATCAACTGGACAGACGCCAACGGCAACCCGATGTGGTCCGCGGTCAACCCGACCCGCATCACCATCCGCAAGGACGGGATCTACCGGATCGGGTTCGAGCTGCACTACGCCGTGACCGACGTCGACGGGAAGCGAGTCGCCTCGCTCACCCGGAACAACACCGGCGTGCCGACCAACACCGCGACCAAGGCGTTCGACAGTTCGCGCTTCAACACGCTGAACGACCCCTCGCCGCTGGGCAGCCACCGCGAAACACCCCTGAACGTCGGGGACATCCTGCGGCTCTCGACCTGGCAGAACTCCGGGTCCACCCAGAACGTCATCGGCAACACCATCGAGGGCATGAGCTTCATGTACGCCGTCTGGGACCGCCCCCTCATCTCCTGACACACCGAAAGGGACAGACCGTGCCAACCATCAAAATCACCGACGCGCCGCCCGTCACCGAAGTCCGGCAGTGGGCAGGCGACGTCGCCGAGATCGAGGAGTTCGTCGGCGCCCCGGTCCGGCTCAACGACGACGGCAGCATCACCGTCCGGCCCGAGCAGACCGGGTACATGACCGTCGCCGCAGGCGACTGGATCAGCCGCGACGGCTACTCGGTGTTCTCCGACACCCGCATCACCGCCGGCCGCTACCAGATCGTCGAGGGCGACGGGCCGTACACCTACGCCATCAGCAGCACGACGCCAACACCGAGCTGAGCCAGGGAAATTCGCACGTCATGTCCGGAATGGATGGAGGTGGCCTTGAGTGACTTCGCGTCGTTGCTCACCAGCATCGCGGCGGTCATCTCCGCGGTCAGCGGTCTCGTCATCGGAGTCCTCGCCCTCACGCGGGGGTCGGCCAAGGAGCGCGAGCAAGCAGCGCAGTACGCCATCGACAGGGTCCTCGGGAACGACGACGAGGACGAAGACGACGAGCGCCGCGAGGCGATCGACCAGCTCCTCGAGGAGCTGCGGAAGCGGGGTGACGAGTCGTGACACCTGACCGCGTAAAGGACACGATCGTCGTCCCGGCTGCATCTCGGGCACGGGACAGCCGGATGCACCGGTCGCTCTGGCTCGCGTTCGCGTTGCTCGCCGCGGCCGCGATCGGGATGTTCGTGCGTAGCGAGTTCCTCCGCAGCGAGGTCGACGACCTGGCGGCGCGGTCGGACCAGAACTCGGCTGTCGCGCAGCAGCTCGCCGACCAAGTCCGTGCGCTCGGCGCCGTGCCAGTGGCCCAGCCCGCCAGCGGCCCAGCAGGGGCAACCGGCGCTCGCGGTCCGGCCGGGCCTGCAGGACCCCCCGGGCAGAAGGGCGATAAGGGCGACGCGGGATCCGCAGGGGCGCAAGGGGCCGCTGGCGCGGACGGCAAGGACGGGGCCGACGGAACGGACGGCAAGGACGGGGCTGACGGCGAGGACGGCGTCGAGGGGCCTGCTGGGCCCGCCGGGCCGCAGGGACCCGCTGGCCCGCCAGGCGCACAGGGGCCGCCCGGTCCGACCTGCCCGGAGGGCTACACCGCCCAGTCGCGCGAGCAGGGCGACGAGACCTGGTGGGTGTGCGTCGCTGACGACGCCGAGCCGCCAACGGAAGAACCGTAGGGAAAGGAGCGGGCGATGCCCGAGCAGCAGGAGGAGCCCACGGCCGTGACCGCGGGCGAGGAGAACCACGAGGACCCCTGGGCCCTGGCCGGCGCCGACGCCGACGCGCCCGCCGACACCGGCCGCCCGGCCGACGAGCCCGAGGGGAGTGACGCCTGATGGTGGCCTGGCGCAACGCCTACGCCCTGGTCGACCTCCGCGACGAGGTCAACATCAAGTGGCCGAACCGGGACCGCACCAGCGACGGCACGATCGGCGACGCCGCCCACGCCAGCCGATCGTCCGACCACAACCCGTGGGTCATCGACCCCGAGGACAAGATCGGCGTCGTGCGGGCGATCGACATCGACGTCGACGGCATCGACGCCGGGTGGCTGGCCGAGTATCTGCGGCAGCGCGGCCTCACCGGCCACGACGGCCGCACCGGCGACCACCGGCTGATCGGCGGCGGCTACATCATCTACAACCGCCGCATCACGAAGCCCGACTTCTCCGGATGGAGCGTCTACACCGGGTCGAACCCACACACCTCGCACATCCACGTCAGCTTCACCCGCACCGGCGCCTACGACGACCGCGCCCCCTGGGGCATCGCGGGCGGCGGCCCGGCCGCTCCGGCGCCGCCGCCGTCGATGGGCGGGAGCTCGAGCAAGCCGACGATCCGGCGCGGCTCGACCGGTGCCGCGGTGACCCAGCTGCAGCAGACGCTCAACCGCGGCTACCCGGCCTACTCGAAGCTGACCGTCGACGGGGTGTTCGGCGCCAAGACCGAGGCGGTCGTCAAGGAGTTCCAGCGGCGATCCGGCCTGATCGTCGACGGGATCGTCGGGCCCAGGACCTGGGCCCGGCTCGGATACTGAGAGGACTTCTCATGAGCGACAAGCTCACTTCCATCGTCCGGACCATCGTGCCGGGCGCCTGGGCCACGCTGGTGGCGTGGCTGGTCGGGCTCGGGCTGCCGGACGTCGTGACGGGCTGGCTGTCCGGGCTCGGCGGGCGGGTGACCGAGCTGGTCGCCCTGGTGGTCGTGTACGTGTTCGTCCGCTGGGTCGAACCGCGGGTACCGAGCTGGCTGGCCGCGTTGCTGCTCGGCTCATCGAAGGCGCCGACGTACAACCAGCTGACCGTGAGCGCGGCCGACGTGGCGTCGGTGCTGGACACCCTCGCGGCGTACGGCAAGAGCGCCGAGCAGCAAGCTGCGCTCCTCCGCCGCGGCACCTGACGGGTCGAGTGCACGTGAGGCCCCGCGCCGCATCTGTACGGCGCGGGGCCTTCTACGTGCCTTGGTACTTCGGGCGCTTCCGGACGGGCCGGGGAAGACCGGCCGCCTGCCACATCGCGTCCTCGTCGCGGGCCACACGCCATGAGGACTGGGGCGCGCGAGCGCGGTAGCACGCCCAGCACGTGTACTCCACCATGCCGCCGTCGTCCGGGCTCCATCCCTCACGGAACGAGCCCGGCGCGCTGAGGTCGTGGTCGGCGAACGGGCAACGCTCGGGCGGCACCCGGCCGACCGACGGCCGCTTCTCGCCCGGCTCCCACCGCTCGACGCCGATGACCGGCGAGGACACGAACTCGCTCATGTGTTCGATTCTCGTTCGGGACCTGCGTCCCGACCAGACCCAAGCGGGCGATAGTCCAGCACGTATCCGTGCCACGTCATGTGTGCGGCCACGCCGGCGACGCGGTTCACGACGTGGGCCGGGATGTTCGGCACCTCCGGTCGCCACCGGAAGTCGCAGTTCCGGCACCTCGCCCGCCAGTCGTAGCGGCACCGGCCGACGAAGGTGACGTGCAGAGCCTCGACAGGGTGCTCGCACGGCACCTTCAGCGGCGGCTCCTCGGGCTCGTTCAATCGGAACTCCTAGTAGATCTTCTGGCCGCAGCCACCGCAGCAGATCACGCGGAAGATGAAGCCCTCGTGCCAGAACGGCTGGGCCTTCTTGCAGCTGCGCTCGTGCTTCGCAACGAGCCGCTCGACGGAGCCGCGGATCGTCCAGCCCTTCGAGGGGCCGGGCTGGTACCCGTGCCGACATTTCACCGGGCGCCCCTACAGCTTGATCCCGCGCCGTCGCGCGACTCGCGCGCACTTCGTGCAGTAGCCCCAGAAGAACAGCGGGGGCCGCCGCCACTGCCCGGGACGCCCCCGCGCGCCGCACAGCGCGACGACACCGCCGTCCTTCCGGTACTGATCGATCACATGCGCTGGCATCGGCCCTCAGCCCCGCTGCCCGCGGTTCTGCTCGAGCCACTCCTCGGAGCGCTCCTCCCAGCCCGCAGCCTCCATCTCGGCCGCCTCCGCATCGGTCTCCGCGACCACCACGCAATCCCCGCCGACGATCTCGTACCGCGCCATGCCTCTTCGCTCCTTTCGCTACGTTCTGTATTTGCGTTGTGGGTGGATCACCGGGTGACCGCCAGGGTGATCACGGTGAGGTGAGGTGGATCCTCACCAGCCCGATCACCTGGACTGGCCACCCAACATGAACAGCGGAAACGCGAGAATGGTGATCGAGGTGAGCCGGGTGAAAGCCCCCGTCGGGTACCTGATCACGCCGCCCGTTTCCGTCATTGCAGGTCGTCTTCCTGGCCGCGCCCGGCGATCGCCTGGCGGACACGCTCCGTGCGCACCATCGGGTAGCCGCCCTGGCTGCCGCGCTTCACGCCGAGCTGCTCGAGCTGCTCGACGAGCGCCTCCCCGGTCAGCTCCTCGTACGCCGGGTAGCCGGGCGCCAGCTCGCGCAGCCGACGCGGCACGTCCGCCGCCCGCACCGCGGACTCGGTGCCGAGCACGGCGAGCACGTCGTCGAGCAGGTCCCGCGCGGCCGGCCGAGCCGCCGCTGCCGCGCGGAAGGCCTTCGCGCGGTCGGCGATGTCGTAGGCCTGCTCGGTCGAGATGTAGTGGGTCCGGACCGTGGTGTGTGTCGCGCCGTTCGGCAGGTCCATCGACTCGCCGGGCGCGAGGACGACGGTGCCGCGGTCGAGCCCGGCGCGCAGGGCGTGCGGCGCGGCGCCGGTGTCGACGGCGGCTTCGCCGAGGGCCATCTTGGCGATGGACTCGGTGCCGACGTACAGGCTGGCGCGGATCATCGCGCCCTCGCGCACGAGGACGGGCAGGTTGCGGTTCGTCGGGTTCTGCGCGAACTCGAGGAAGTGGATGTTGACCGCGCGGGCCTGGTCGTGCAGGGCCTGCGCGGCGCGCGCGGCGCGAGACTTCTTCCCGTCGCCGCCGATCTCCCCGCCGTCGGGGTGGACGGTGGCGCAGGTGAACAGCTTCTGGATCTCGTCGACGATGATGAACAGCGGCTCGAACCCGGAGCCGGGCAGTGACGAGGCGCGGTCGATGTCGCCCTTGCGGCCCATCGCGCGCCACCGGTCGTAGCGGCGCTGCATCTCCGCGACCGCCCATTCGAGCATGTCGCAGGTCGCGATGAAGTTCTCGTCGCCCGCGCCCTCGATCAGCTCCTCGGCGAGCCCCTCGAACATCGACCAGTCGCCGAAGCCCTTGAGGTCGGCGATCCGGATCCTGGTGCTCGGGTCCAGGCCGAGCCACAGCACCAGCGCGCGGGCCGCGGCGGTCTTGCCCTGCTTCGACAGGCCGGCGAGCAGGAAGTGCTGCTGCAGCAGGTTCAGCTCGACCGGGTCGCCCTTGAGACCGACGCCCCAGGGCATGCGGTCGCGGTAGATGTCGACGGGCCCGAAGTCCGGATCGAGTAGCGGGGACGGTGGCACGTTCTGGTCGAGGGCACCGCTGTCAGCGACCCACAGCGTGAACACGCGCTCGGAGTCCGGGCTGCCCTCGATGTGGACCTCGTGCGCCTTGCGGTCCAGGTTCCCGGCCAGGGTCTCGCGCACCGCGAGGATCTTCTGGGTGGTCATCTGCGGCGGCAGGGTGATCTCGACCTGAGCGCCGGGCCCGCGCCGGTGGATCATCCCGATCATCCGAGCCCCGTGGTCGGGGTCGGCCTCGATCGCCTTCCGCAGGGGCGTGATCCCGAGGTCTCGCAGCGCGGCGGCCACGATGGTCGGGGTGATGTTGACGACCTCGCCGCGCGGCTCGGCCGGGTCCGCCCAGGCCGGCAGGTTCCAGGTCGAGTGCATCCGACCCTGGTTCCACAGGTACAGCAGGCCACCGGCGGTGACGAGGCCGGCGATGAGTCCGAAGTAGGCGACGACCAGCCAGTACGTCCACGTGATCGCGTCGACCACGCGCCCGAGCGGCGCGACGATCAGCCCGGCGTCGCCGGCGTGCACCGCGAGGACGACCCCGAGCACAAGCAGCAGCCCCGCCACGGTGCCGAACGCGATCGCGGCGGACTTCGCCAGCTCCTTCGGCGCGCCGAGGAGGTCCATGCGCCGGTCGTGGCGGCGCTGCTTCGCCTGCTCAGCCTTCGCCTCCCACAGATCAAGCCGGTCGAGGTCCCCGGCCGCCTCCAGCCGGGCGAGGATCCGCTCGTAGCGGCTGTTGCTGCGGGCCTCCCACGCGCGCTTCGCCACCACCGAGGCGCCGGCCACGACGAAGGTGCCGTGCCGGAGGAGGACGCGTCCGGCCGCTCTGGTGCGTTCGTGGGTGGCGACCGTGCGCGCGACGCGGGCCACGGTGACGACGTCCCGCCGGTAGCCGTGCAACCGCTCGACCGCCTTGGCGCGCTGGATCCTGGCGTACTCCTCCGCAGTCAGGAGTTCGCCCTCCAGCACGCTGGTGTCCGTTGGCTCCAGCTCGTCTCCAGCGCGCCGCAGCGGCAGGTGCCGGACCTCCGCGAGCGGCGCCTCGCCGGGCTCCTCGCGGTCGCGCGTCATGCCGAGCCGACCTCGCTGGAGCCAGGGCTGGACCCTGCTGGTGTGCGCCTGGTGTCGGCTGGAGCCAGCATGGCGAAGCCGCACACCACCATGAGCCCGTCGACCCCGAGCGGGCCCACGAGCGCGCCGAGGGGGGCGTAGTTCCAGGACAGCAGGACGTCGTGGATGTGGCCGTAGGAGATGACCGCGCCGACGAGGGCGACCGTCCCGACACCGCCGTATCGCGCGACCAGCCACGAGCGGCCCGCCGGCCAGCGGGTGCGGGACAGCACCTCGACCGCGATGATCAGCAGGACCGGCCACACCGCGGCGCCGAGCTGGGTGTCCAGGCGAGGGGTCCAGTCCGGGCCGGCGTCTTCGGGCGGGATCCGGGCCGCCAAGACGTTCGCGGCGATCGACACCACCGAGCCGACGATGAACCCGCACCACGCGACCGCCTTGCCACCCCGCGGCCGGGTGCTGCTGGAGTCCGGACGGGTGCTGGAGTTCGGCTGGCGCGCTGGTTCTCCGGCTGGATCCAGCTCGCCAGCGAGCTCGGCTCCCCGCTCCGAGCTGGCCTCGGCGACCGGTGCGGCAGCTGGCCGATCCGCCGTGTCTTCGTCGGCGGCCGGCCACCCTTGCGCCTCGTCCGGAGTGACTGGCGGCTCGCTGGATCCAGCCGGACTGCCGTCTCCAGCTCGCCGCGCCAGCTCCTCCAGGGCGCGCCGGACCCAGTACTCGTTCAGCCCGGTCCGTTCGATCAGCGTCGGCCGCCCGGGCGCCTTCTTGCCCTCCTTGGTGGCCTGCTGGATCTCCTCCTGGACCAGCTGGACGGCGTCCTCCAGCTCCATCACGGGGGCGCTCACCGCGCATCACCACCGGTCGGGCGCAGTTCATGCACGGCCCACAGCACGGCCGCGAGCGCGGCGGCCAAGGCGAACCACGGCGACACGAACACGGCCAGCGCCGTCGGCACGGCCACGCCGCTCAGCTCGAGCAGGTGGTAGCCGACCCACGCCACCGCCCTCGTCGTGCGGGTGGGGCCGGGCGCCGCCGCGGGGCGGGTGACGAGCTGCCCGCGTGGCTGCAGGACGGCATCGGGCGAGTTCGGGGTCGGGACGGGGTCAGGCGTAGACATTGCAGGATTCCTTGGCGGGTGCGGTCGGATCGGCGAAGAACTGGTTCACCGGCTTCACAGGCACGGTGGTGGCGAGCCGGGCGACTGAGCGGTCCACCCGCCGCGCCGCGAACTCGATGACGCGCGCGACGACCACGAACGGGAGCCGCAGCAGGTGCAGCAACAGGAACAGGTTGAGCGCCGCGACGACCTTGATCAGCGCCCAGGTGCCCTTCGTCTGGAGCACGTCGAACAGAGACATCGCGACCTCCTCGTCAGGTGCTGGCCACCGCTTCGCGCCGATCACTTCGGCCGGTACTTGTCGGATGCGGGGCAGGACGGGTTCTGGCAGCTACCGGCGGAGATCGGCTGCTTGCAGCTCACGCAGGGCATTCGTGCCTCCTGGGTTTCGGTGGGGGCGGGGCCCGGCCGGCGCGTGGGGTGGTTCCTTGGGGAGGCGCGCCGGCCGGGGGCTTGGGAGGCCCGCGCTCAACCCCAATGGGGGCGGTGGGGGAGCGCGGGCCGGTCACCGACGCGGCAACGCCGGGACCTGGTCGGTGAGGTACCCGTCGAGGACGGGTGCGTCGATCTGGTCGGCACGGGCGCGGAGGGCTGCGGCGAGCTGGTCGTTCGCGGTCGCAACGGCGCGCAGCATCTCGGGGCCGGGGACCGCTTCGAAGCTGCCGACCTGGCCGTAGACGCTGACCAGGGTGGCGAGCCTTTTCCCGAGAGCGTGCATGGCGTGCACCAGCTCCTCGTCGGTGGGTTCGTGGCTCACGAGCCCGCTCCCTTCTCCACGTAGACGACGATGCGTGCGCAGCACGGACACCACGGGCCGCTGTTGTAGGCGTTGGCGACCTGCTCGCGCAGGTGTTTCTCCGGGTTCGGCTTGTTCAGCTCGCACACCGGCGAGACGAAGGTCAGCCGCGGGTCGCCGAGCTCGCGGGCGAGGTAGCGGTGACGGTGCCCGTCGGTGTACTCGCGGGCCAGCAGCTCATTCCGGTCGTTCATCGCTCGGCTCCCTGGTGAGCGGCTTCGCAGCCCTGACAGACGCTGATCGGGGACTTGCGCCGCTCGCGGGCGACGACGTAGCTGGCGCCGCACAGCAGCTGCACGACCGTTCCCGCCCGGGGCTTGCGGTGCAGGCGGGTGCGGTGCTTGTAGCCGCCGACGACCGGCCGGTACGACGGCAGCAGGAACCACAGGCGCGCGCTCATGGCCGCTTCCGATCGAGGGCGTACTTCACGGCCATCGCCTCACGCACGTTGTCGATGTGCTCATCGGCGCTCTGCAGACCGGGGAGGAACACGCGAGCTCCGCCGCCGACCTGGAAGAACACCCGGACGTCGACGACACCAGCAACGACGCGGGTCGTTGCGCCGGCCTTGGTCCGCGCCGCGGTCGGGAACGGAAGCTCGCCGCGTGTGGTGTTCGTGCCGCGCTGGCGGCGCATGGCTTCGATCGCCGCCTCGCGCACGTTGTTGATGTGCTCGCCACCCGATTCGAGCCCGGGCAGGATCACCTCGTCGGCGCCGTCGATCTGAAACGCGAGCTGCGCGCCGCCTTGCGTGTCGATGACCCCGGCGGCGACCTGAGTGGCGTCCCCTGACTCCGTCACGGCTGCGGTGAGGAGTTTCGTGACCCATCCTTGGCCGCTCACCGGTCACCTCCAGTAGTAAAGTGCTGGCCGGAGCGGATGTTTCCAACCGTCTCCGTTGTTACCGGTTCAATGGAAACACGCGGAAACAGATCACGCAACTGCGGCCTCAGGGGTCGTGCCTTCAGCCGTTGACGTGCCATATGCTGTTCGCCGTGGCTGGAAACAAGACGGCGAAGCGGCACGCGCTCGGAACCGCGCTCACGAACCTGCGCACCGAGAACGGCCTGACGCTGCGCGCCCTCGCCGAGAAGGCCGGCTACGAACATGCCGGCACGCTCAGCCGCTGGGAGAAGGGCGAGCGGACCCCGCACGTCGACGACGTGAAGCGTCTCCTTGACGCCCTGGGCGTGCAGGGCGAGCGCCGTGAGGAGGTCATCGCTCTCGCCGACGGGACCGACGAGCCGCGATGGCTCGCGATCACGCTCCCCGAGCAGCGCGCGATGCTGTCGGCCCTGATCGACTTTCAGGACGCGGCCAAGCACATCGTCGCCGTCTCGCCCCTGCTCATCCCCGGACTCCTGCAGAGCAGCGACTACATCCGCGCGTTGATGATCGAGGGCGGCGTCCCAGCCGACGAACTCGGAACCCGAGTCGCGGTGCGCGTGGGTCGCCGCGACGTCATCACTCGCCGCAATCCCGCGAACCTGACCGCGATCATCGGCGAAGCCGCGCTGCGCCAGGTCATCGGAAGCCGCCAGATCATGGCCGGTCAGCTGCGCTACCTCAACGAGCTCGGCGCGCTGCCGAACGTCGAAATCCGCGTGCTGCCATTCGACAGCGGCTGGCACCCGGCCCTTGAAGGTCCGTTCACGCTGATCGAGGGCGAGCAGCCCGTCGTGAACCTGGAGAACCGCCGGTCGGGCCTGTTCCTGCACGAAGAGGCCGACCTTGAGCTGTACCGGGACGCCGTGCGCTTCATGCTCGGCGGCGAGAGCGAGCGCAAGCGCGGCGAGCCGGGACAGGGGAGGAAGGTGGCGATGAGCCCGGCCGCATCCGCCGAGCTCATCGCCGAAATCGCCAACGAGATGGAGACGACGGCATGAGCATAGAGCAGACCCACGACATCCCCGAGGGATTCCGAAAGTCCAGTTTCAGCACCAACAACGACAACTGCGTGTACGTGCGTGACCTGCCCGGGGGCGGCCGGGTGGTCCTGGACAGCAAGACCGGCGTGACTCAGGCCTACACCAAGGGCGAATGGGACGCGTTCATCGCGGGAGTGAAGGCCGGCGAGTTCGACTGAACCCGCGCCACGAGGAGGCCCCGGCGTCGCAGTAGGACGCCGGGGCCTTCTGTCGCTCGATGCTGGTGGCCGCGCCTAGGATCTCCGCTCGCGCAGTACGGCCTTCACGACGAGCCAAGCCACGCCGACGGCGAGACCGATCCACAGCACCGTGTTGTTGGTGTGCGTCGGGCTGTGCGGGTCGGCCTGCGTGGTCTGGATGACCACCGAGAAGACCCCAACCGCGATGAGCACGAGCGCCGCGTACCCGAGCACCCGCGTGTACCTGTTCGATATCCCCGGCTTGTTCGCCATTACCGGAACCCGTCCCTTCCTGATCAGCTCAGGTGTCGTGTGCGACGGCCCTGACGTTTCCCGCTGTCGCGTGCTGTGGTCGAACCGTTACAGCCGGGTTGAGCCGCGGGAAGAGTGACGGTGTCGCCGTCACGACGACCGCCACGGCGACGTCGAGTGCCGCGTAGACGACCGCACGAAGTCTGCACATGACTGCTCGACCGGCGGGTTCAGGCGGGGCGTCGCTCATCGCGGCTCGCATTCGACGACCGTGGTCCGCTGGTGGCCGGGGATCTCGCAGCGCGGGGCGGCCGGCTCCGGACCGAGCGCGGACAGGGCGGTGATCAGGATGACGGCGGCGATCGCGGCGGCCGCGGCGAGAGCGCGTCTCATCGGCAGTCCCCGACGCAGCGGACGATGACCGATCCGTCGTGCCCGTGGTCGCTCGGCGCGAGAGGAGCGTCGAACGCGTGGCCGCCGGACGTGACCTGGAGTGCGACGGCTGTCACGGCCGCCACGATCGGAACGAGAACCAGTAGGGCCAAGATCCGCCTGGGCGTGAACGTTGGCTGTAGGTGGTCTGCCATGTCTGCCCCATCTCTGCCCCACATTCGGGGGCAGTCGGGCAGGTCAATGGCTACTTGTCTGGGACCTTCCTGGTGTGACCGGCATCGGGATCGCCTTCTCGGCCGCGCGGCTCACCTCCTCCCAGGCAGCCCAGCCGTCCAGGCGCTGCCGCGTGAGGTCCTGCGCCAGGTCGTAGACCATGCTGCCGAGCAGCAGGCGCAGCGGCGGATCCTCGCTGTCCACGAGTTTCAGCAGCGCCTCGGCGGCCAGCGCCGGATCGCTGTCGACCGATCCCTCGGACCACTGCCGCTCCAGTTCCTGCCGCAGCGGTGCGTACTCGTCGACCGGCGACGCCATCGCGGGTGCGGTGTAGAGGTCGGTCCAGTAGCCGCCGGGCTGCACGATGCTGACCTTGACGCCGAACGTGGCCGCCTCCCGCGCCAGCGCTTCGCTCATGCCCTCCAGGGCGAACTTGCTCGCGCTGTAGAGACCGGTCATCGGGAACCCGCCCAGCGCGGCGATGCTCGAAATCTGCAGGATGCGGCCGGACTGCCGGCGCCGCATCACCGGTAGCACGGCCTGGCTCACCCAGAGCGCGCCGAAGAAGTTCGTCTCCAGTGCGGCTCTGGCCTGGTCCTCGGTGAACTCCTCGACCATGCCCATGGTCAGCGTGCCCGCGTTGTTGACCACGACATCGAGCTGGCCGAAGTGGTCGATGGCCTGCTCGACGGCCCGGAACACGTCATCGCGCCGGGTGACGTCGAGCTGGATGGGCAGCAGCCGGTCGGTCGCCTCGGCGGTGATGGTGCGGGAGGCCGCGACCACCCGGTCACCGCGATCGAGGGCGGCTTCGGTGAAGGCGCGACCGAGGCCGCGGCTCGCACCGGTGATGAACCAGACGCGGGAAGGGGAGGTGGTGGTCATCTGGGGCTCCTTTCGTTGTGAGACGAACCGTAGCGTCTCGGTTTCCGAGCTGTCAAGACGGACCGTCTCGTCTTGAGTTGTGGTAGTCTCGGAACGTGCCAGATGCGAGTCGTCGCAACGAGAGCTCGCGGCAGGCGATCCTGGCTGCCGCGTTCGAATTGGTGGGTGAAGTCGGGTACGCGAAGCTGAGCATCGAAGGGATCGCCGCGCGGGCGGGCGTCGGGAAGCAGACGATCTACCGCTGGTGGCCCTCGAAGGGGGCGGTGCTGCTGGACGCGTTCCTGATGCTGTCCGAAGGGGACGGTAGCGGGCTGCCGGACACCGGCGACCTGGAGGCGGACCTGAAGACGGTGCTGCGCGCGACGGTCCAGGAGCTGACCGACGAGCGCTTCGACCTCACGATGCGCGCGCTCAGCTCGGAGATCATGCACGATCCGGAGCTGGCGCGGATGTACTCGGAGCGGCTCGACGAGCCGGTGCGGGAGCTGAAGAAGGAACGGCTGCGCAAGGCGGTGGAAGCCGGGCAGCTGTCCGATGTGGACCTGGACGTGGCGGTGGACGTGATCTGGGGGCCGGTGACGGTGCGCTGGATGCAGCGCGGGCCGCTCACGGTGGAGTTCGCGGACCAGGTGGTGGAGACGGCGTTGTCCGGGTTGCGCCCCTGACCTGACGCGGTTGCGGGGAAGGGGTTTGCGGGGAACGCCGTGCGGTGGTGGCGGTCGCTTTGAGGGGTGCGAGGTCGTATCTGGTGGTGGAGACGGCGTTGTCTGGGTTGGCCCTGACGCGACGGGGGTGCGGGGCGGGGAACGCCTTGCGGTGGTGGTGGTCGCTTTGAGGGGTGCCAGGTCGGATTGGGTAGTGGAGATAGCGTTGTCCGGGTTGCGGCCCTGACGCGACGGGGGGTGCTGGGGAAGGGGTTGCGCGGTCGTGGTCGCTCTGAGGGGTGGGCGCGAGGAGGATCGGCGGTGGGTATCGCAGGGTGGGGGCGCGGAGGCGTGACACTGACGCGATGGGCCCTTTCGGAGGGGCTGCCGCAGCGGTGCGTCATGCCCGCCTTGCTGAAGGGTGGATTTGCGTGAGGTGTCGCAGACGCGCGAGCCGGCTGGGGGTGACGCGTCGAGGTCCGTTCGCGGGCTCCGGAGAGCCCGCGAACGGGAACGCCTCAGTTCTTCGCCGCTACGGCTTGTTCGAAGAAGTCCGCCAGTTGCCGCCCGTAGGACTCCAGGTCCAGGGCCGGGTTTTCGGTGTAGGCCTGGATCGCGCCGTCGATGCTCTGCGCGATCGTGCGGGCCGCGACCTCCGGTGAGAACTCACCGAAGGCGCCTTCCCGCTGCCCCTGGGACAGCAGCCGCTCGATGCGGCCCGTCCGGAAACCGCTCAGCAGCGGGCCCGCCACCGGCCAGCCGTCCGGGTCGTCCGCGTTCGCGGCCACCTCGCGCAGCACCCGGACGCACTCGGGGTGGTCGCGGACGAACGTGACCTCCGTTTCGATCAGCGCGCGCAGCATCGCGGCCCGGTCGGTCGTGTCGCCGGCCCGCTCCTCCAGGTACCGGTCCCGGATGCTCAGCGCCGTCGTCACCACCGCCTGCATCAGCCCCGCCTTCGTGCCGAAGTGGTAGCCGATCAACCGCGTGCTGCTCAGGCCCGCGCGCTCCTTGATGCGTGCGAACGACGTCCGGCGGTACCCCAGTTCCGAGATCGTCGCCAGGGTCGCCGCGATGATCTGCGAACGGCGCGCCTCCTCGGCCGGGCTCAGGCCCAGGTCCGGCTGCACCTCATTGATTACCTGCATGAGTAAAAAGTTACTCGCCCGAGTAACAAGGCGCAACCGGATTACTTGAGCAGCGTGTCGACCAGCTCGGTCGTCCAGCTGGGATCCGCGGGCTGACCTGCGAAGATCGCCCGGTAGTACAGCGGCCCGAGCAGGACGTCCGCGGCGTGCGCGGTCTCCGGCGCGGTCCCGCCACGGGAACGTTCGCGATCGAGGATCGCCGTGAGCTGAGCGTGCCGGTCCGCGGTGCACGCGCAGCCGCCGTCCGGGCCGGAACCGATCGCGGCCCGCATGATCGCCAGCACGTCCGGGTCGGCCAGGTCGGTCGCCACGTCGGACGCCCACCGCCGCAGGTCCTCGCGCAGCGAACCGGTGTCCGGCACGACGATGTCGCCACTGAACCGGCTGCTCGCCACGTCCGCCATCAACTCCGCGACCGACCCCCACCGCCGGTACAGGGTGGTCGGGTGAACGCCCGCGCGCGTCGCGATCAACGGCAGCGTCAGCGCCTCCGCGGGGTGCTCGGCCAGGAACTCCACGACGGCGCGGTGCACGGCGGCGCGCACCCGCGCGGACCGGCCGCCGGGACGGGTTGTGCTGGTGGTGACGGACATGGAGAAATTATCGCATCGATCGTTGCGTTTGCGCTATGGTCGTCCTAACGCATCGATCTTTGCTTTTCCGAGGAGTGCTGATGTCGAGTTCCCCCGCCGTCGCCGTCGCGGTCCGTCCGAGAGCCCGGTTGCCGCACCCGATGGCGTTCACGGCGGTCGCGGTGATCTTCGTGCTGTTCATGGCCGCCTCCAGCGTCCCGTCCCCGCTCTACGTCGTCTACCAGCAGGAATGGGGCTTCTCGTCGATGACGCTCACCGTGGTCTTCGCGGTGTACGTCCTGGGGTTGATCGCGTCGCTGCTGGTCGTCGGCGCACTGTCGGACCACGTCGGGCGGCGGCCGGTGCTGGCCGCGGCGATCGTCGGGGAAGCCGTCTCGCTCGTGTTGTTCCTGGTCGCCGGGGACGTCTCCGCGCTGTTCGCGGCGCGCGTCGTGCAGGGCGTCGCCACCGGTGCGGCCATGTCCGTGCTCGGCGCGACGCTGGTCGACCTGAACCCGCCGCACGCGCCCGGTCGCGCCGGCGTGATCAGCAGCGTCGCCCCGACGAGCGGGCTCGCCCTCGGCGCTCTGGGTTGCGGCGCGCTCGTCCAGTTCGCGCCCGCCCCGACGCACCTCGTCTACGCGCTCCTGCTCGCCGGCATGGTCGTCGCGCTGTTGCTGACCGCCGGCCTGCCCGAGACCTCCGCCCGTCGCCCCGGCGCGCTGGCCTCGCTCACCCCGCGGCTCGGTGTCCCGGCGCGGCTGCGGCCGGACCTGTTCGCGCTGGTGCCGATTCTGATCTCCAGCTGGGCGCTCGGCGGCCTGTACCTGTCGCTCGGGCCGTCGGTGGCGGCCGGGCTGTTCGGGCTGTCCAACCACCTCGTCGGCGGGCTCGTCGTGACCCTGCTGTGCGGGACGGGCGCGCTGACCTCGCTGGTGCTGCGCACGGCCCCGGTCGGCGTGGTGCTGCAGGCCGGCGCCGCGTTGCTGGCGACCGGCATGGGCATCACCCTGGCGGGTGTGCTGGCGGACTTGGTCGTGCTCGCCGTCGCCGGGACCGTCGTGTCCGGGATCGGGTTCGGGGCCTCGGCGCTGGCCAGTTTCGGCACGCTCGCGCGCCTGGCCGCGCCCGCCGAACGGGGCGAGCTGTTCGCGGTGGTCTACGTCGTGTCCTACCTCGCGTTCAGCATCCCGGCGGTGATCGCGGGCTTCGCGGCGACTTCGGCCGGGTTGCGGCCGACCGCGATCGTCTACGGGTTCGCCGTGGGCGGGCTGGCCGTGCTCGCGGTGATCGCCCAGTCGGTGCGCGCCGCGCGGAGGTGATCGCGTGGTCAGGGGTCGACCAGCTCGAACTCCAGCCTCTGCGGCGCGTTGTGTTCACGGTCTTCCCGTGCGGCGCTCTCGAAGATCTCGACGATTTTGGCGAAGTTCGCTTCGCCGAGCGCGGCGCGACTCGTGGACGCGTGTAGCCAGCGGACCCGCACGGGTCGCTCGACGTCCCGGCTGAGGCGGTCCCAGGTTCCACCCGCCCAGTGTTGCGCAATCCGGACAAGAGGGTTATGTTCACTCCGGTGATACCCCCTAGGGGTATTGAACGGAGGAAACGAGATGGACCACTCGACGCACCAGCACGCGGGGCACGCGGAACACGCCGCGCACCGGCCGCCCGCCACCTGGGCCGCCGCGGCGCAGGCCACCCTGCACTGCCTCACCGGCTGCGCCATCGGCGAGGTGCTCGGCATGGTCATCGGCACCGCGCTCGGGCTGCACGGCGTCGCCACCGTGGCCCTCGCCGTCGCGCTCGCGTTCGTCTTCGGGTACGCGCTCACCATGCGCGGGGTGCTGAAGACGGGCGTGCCCTTCCGGGCCGCGCTGAAGGTCGCGCTGGCCGCCGACACGATCTCGATCACCGTGATGGAGATCGTGGACAACCTCATCATGGTCAGCGTGCCGGGCGCGATGGACGCGGGCGCGGGCAGCTGGCTGTTCTGGGGCGCGCTGGCGTTCTCGCTGGCCGTGGCGTTCGTGCTGACCTGGCCGGTGAACAAGTGGATGATCGGGCGCGGCAAGGGGCACGCGGTCGTCCACCAGTACCACCACTGACTGCGCCGGGCGGCCCTGTCGGCCGCCCGGCCGGTCGTGTTGTCTTGATCCCGTGGGCGGGCGGAAGATCGACCGCGGCCCGGCCGGGGACGGCTGCCCGGTGCGGCGCGGCCCGGACGGGACCTGGCGGGTGACGGGCTACGAGCAGGCCCGCGCGGTGCTGCGCAGCGGCGGCACCGTGCAGGCCGGCCTCGGCATCGAGACGGTCGACAGACTGCCGGCGCGGTTCCGCCGCCCCGTGCTCTACCGCGACGGCCCGGAACACCGCGAACACCGCCGCCAAACGGCCCGCTTCTTCACGCCCCGCCGCGTCAGCGAGCACTACCGCGACCTGATGGCCCGCATCGCCGACGAGCAACTGGCGCGGCTGACCCGCACCGGGCACGCCGAACTGCCCGACCTGGCCTTCGGCCTCGCGATCGGCGTCGCGTCCGAGGTCGTCGGCCTCACCGAGAGCAGGCCGGGCATCCAGCGCCGGCTGGACCGGTTCTTCCCCGAGGAGTTCGGGCGGCCCGGCTTCACCAGCCTGACCGGGATCCGCTGGTTCTTCCGCCAGATGCGCAACTGGCTCGCCATCTACGTCGCCGACGTCCGCCCGGCCGTGCGCGCCCGGCGCCACCACCGCCGCGACGACCTCATCTCGCACCTGCTCGACGAGGGCTGCTCGGCGGGCGAAATCCTCGGCGAGTGCCTCACCTTCGCCGCCGCGGGCATGGTCACCACCCGCGAGTTCGTGTCCGTCGCGGCCTGGCACCTGTTCACCGACGACGCCCTGCGCGCCCGCTACCGCGAAGCGGACGAGGACGAGCGGATCGCCCTCCTGCACGAGATCCTGCGCACCGAACCTGTCATTGGCGGGCTCAAACGGCGCACCACCGCGCCGCTCCGGCTCGACGAGGACACGATCCCGGCCGGTGAGCTCGTCGAGGTGCGGATCGACGCGGCCAACCTCGAGCCGTGCGAGGCGCCGGGCCTGTCCTTCGGCGACGGCGCGCACAAGTGCCCCGGCGCGCACGTCGCGATCCTGGAGACCGACGTCTTCCTCAGCCGCCTGTTCGCCCTGCCCGGCCTGCGCATGGTGAGCCCGCCGCGGGTCACCATCAAAGCCGAGATCGACAGCTACGAATTGCGGAATCTGGTCGTGGCGGTCGCCACACCGGACTAGCATCCGCGCTCGTGGCGGACACCGACATCTCCTTCCGAGCCGACCGGATCGACCCGGCCGTGGTCGCGCGGCAGGCCGAGATCCTCGACCTGCAGGCCGCGACGCCGGGCGTGCGGCGGTTGCGTGCGTGGGCGCACGATGCCCTGGCCGTCCGGCCGGGCGAGCGCGCGCTGGAAATCGGCTGCGGCACCGGCTCCGAGGTGCAGGTGCTCGCGGCCGCGGCGGGGCCGGAGGGCGAGGCCGTCGGGCTCGATCCCAACGAAGCCATGCTCGCGCTCGCCAGGGAACGGGCCGCCGGATCGGCCGCGCGGTTCGTGCCCGGCGACGTCTCCGCCTTGCCCTTCGCCGACGCGACCTTCGACGCCGTGCTGTGCGAGCGCGTCTTCCAGCACCTGACCGACCCGGCCGGCGCGGTCGCCGAGATCGTGCGGGTCCTGCGTCCCGGTGGACGCGTCGCGCTGATCGACACCGACTGGGCCACCGGCATCATCCACCCCGGCGACCCGGACACCGTCCGGGCCGTGCTGGCCGGGATGCTCACGCAGACCGCCGAACCCGCCGCAGGCCGCAAGCTCGCGGGCTGGCTCAGCGCGGCCGGGCTGACGATCGCCGACCGCGGCTCACAGGCCCTGATCTCCGACCACGAATCGGTCCGCGACACGCTGCTGCCGATGATGGTCCAGCACGCCGTGGGCAACGGCGTGGTCACCCGCGAGCAGGGCGACCGGCTGCTCGCCGAGCTCGCCGACGGCGCCGCGCGCGGGGACTTCCACCTGTCCGTGACGATGTTCGGCGTGCTCGCTCAGCGTCCCTGAACCTCCCGCCAGGCGGCGAGGATCGCGGCCACGCTGCGGTCGACGTCGGCCTCCGTGGTGCGCCAGTTCGACACCGAGACGCGCATCAGCCGCCTGCCCTGCCAGACCGTGCCGCCCATCCAGCACTCGCCGGACCGCTGCACCGCCTCCAGCACCTGCGGCGTGTCGTCGCCGAAGCCGACGAGGACCTGGTTGAGGACGACGTCGTTGACCACCTCGGCCCCGCCCTCGGACAGCCGCGCGGCGAACCGGCGCGCGAGGGCGCAGGACCGCTCGACGAGTTCCGCGACGCCCGCGCGGCCCAGCTGCCGCAGCGCCGCCCACGTGGTGAAGCCGCGGGCGCGGCGTGAGGAGTCGGGCACGAAGTCGCCGGGGGAGCGCAGCGCCTCCGGCCGGTCGCCGACGAGGTAGGCGGCGGTGTAGGAGGTCGCGGCCGCGTGCGCGGCGGGGTGCGCGCAGAACGCGTAGCCGCTGTCGTAGGGCACGTTGAGCCACTTGTGGCCGTCGGTCGCCCAGGAATCGGCCTCCGCCACGCCTTCGGTGAGGTGCCGCAACCGCGGGCTCGCCGCCGCCCACAACCCGAACGCTCCGTCGACGTGCACCCACGCCCCGCGCGCGTGGGCGGCCGCGATCGCGGTGCGGAAGTCGTCGAACGCGCCGGTGTTGACCTCGCCTGCCTGCAGGCACACGATCGTCGGCGCATCCGATGTGGACAGTGCGCCGGCCAGCGCGGCGACGTCGATCGAGCCGGACGGGGCGGTCGGCACCTCGGCGAGCGCGTCGGTGCCGAAGCCGAGCAGGCGCAGGGCCCGGTCGATCGTCGCGTGCCGTCCGCTGCCCGCGACGATCCGCACCCGCGGCGCGCCGTGCAGGCCCTGCCGCTCGACGTCCCAGCCGTGGCGTTCCAGCACGGCGTGCCGCGCGGCGGCCAGGCCCACCGTGTTGCCGCCCTGCGCACCCGTCACGAACCCGAACGACGCCGTGGGCGGCAGGCCGAGCAGGTCCTTCAGCCACCCGCCCGCGACCTCCTCGACCAGCGCGGCGGCGGGTGAGGTGAGCGCGTTGAAGCCGTTCTGGTCCCACGCCGTGGTCAGCACGTCGGCCGCCGCCGCGGCCTCCAGCGAACCACCGGTGACGAAGCCGAAGTACCGCGGACCGGCGCTCGCGACCAGCGCGGGCTCGACGGCCTCACGCAGCTGGTCGAGCACGGCCGCGGGGTCGGTGGGCCCGTCCGGCAGCTCGCCGAGCGCGGCGCGGACCGCGTCCGGGTCCAGGTCGCGGGGGAACACCGGGCGCTCGTCCAGCCCGGCGCGGAAGTCCCGGCCCAGCGCCGCGGCGCGGGGGAGTAGGTCGTCGGCCACGCGACGATCGTAGTTTCACCCAGCGGCGGCGCGGTGCAGGCTGAGGACGCCGTCGCGGGGACCGGTCGCCGTCCACGCGCCCGAGTCCGCCGTCCAGGCCACGCCGTCGAACGTGACGCCGTCCAGGCCGAAGCGGGTGGCGTTGGCGACCAGCCAGGTCGCGAACGCCCAGCCCTCGGCTGCCGGGTGCGGCCCGCTCAGCACCGCGGTGCCCAGCTCGGCCCTGGCGACCGCCACGATGTCCGCTTCGGGCGCGCCCGGGGAGAGGTTCGCGCAGGTCAGCGCGCCCGGCTTGGCCCCGGTCAGCGCTCCCGCCGTCGCCGCCGCCTCGGTCTCCCACTGCGCGTAGGCCTCCGGGAACGCCGACCGCTGCACCAGCTGCGCCGCCTGCGTCACCGTCAGGTCCGCCCAGCCGGGCTGCTCCCGCAGCCGCTCGTAGAACGCCGTCGCCGCGTACACCGGGTCGGTGACCTCTTCGTAGGCGCCCCACCCCTGGCTGGGGCGCTGCTGGAACAGGCCGGCCGAATCCCGGTCGCCGCCGGGCAGGTTCCGCAGCCGCGACTCCTGGATCGCGGTGGCCAGCGCGACCGTGACCGCGTGGTCCGGCATGCCGAGGCGATCGCCGACGGCGGCGATCGTAGCCGCGTTGCGGGCCTGTTCGACCGTCAGGTCGAAGGACGAGCCGTCGGCGGCGGTCACCGTGCACCCCGGCTTGGGCGCCGGCCGCCCGGTGAGCGCGATCCACGCGACGACCCCGCCTACCACGACCACGGCGAGGACGAGGGCCAGCAGCGCCCCGCGACTGCTCCGCATGCTCCCCTCCTCCCCGGACCTCCCGCCAGTTCAGACGCACGAGGCCGCCGCTGGTTCGTCGTACCCGCTCGCGACCCCGGAAAACGGCGTCCGCGTTACCCGGAAGAGGTGCGAAATCGGGTGCGATACCGTTCGGTGCCGAACCTCCACCCGCGCACGAAGGATTTGATCATGGGAGAGAGCTCCCCGAAGGTCACGGTCGTCGTCCCGACCTACAACGAGCGGGACAACCTGCCCAAGCTCGTCGGCCAGCTGACCGGCCTCGGGCTGCCCGGCCTGCACGTGCTCGTGGTGGACGACAACTCGCCGGACGGCACCGGCGACGTGGCCGACAAGCTGGCGACCGAGCACCCGGACCACATCGGCGTGCTGCACCGGACCGAAAAGGACGGTCTCGGCCGCGCCTACGTCGCCGGCATCAGCCGGGCGCTCGACGAGGGCGCGGACATCGTGATCCAGATGGACGCCGACCTGTCCCACCCGGTCGAGGCCGTGCCGCGCATGATCGACAAGCTCGCCACCTCGGACGCCGCCGTGGTGCTCGGATCCCGTTACGTGGCAGGCGGTTCGCTCGCGGGCGAGTGGGGGTGGCACCGCAAGGCGCTGTCGGCGTGGGCGAACTTCTACGTCAACGCCATCCTGCGGCTGCACGTCAAGGACGCGACCGCCGGGTTCAAGGCGTGGCGCGCGGAGACGTTGCGGCGCATCGACATCGCCACGATCCGCAGCAACGGCTACGCGTTCCAGGTCGAGATGAACTACCGCACCGTGAAGCAGGGGATGCGGATCGCCGAGATCCCGATCCGGTTCGAGGAGCGCGCCGACGGCGTGTCGAAGATGAGCCTCGCGGTGCAGCTGGAGTCGGCGCTGATGCCGTGGAAGCTGCTGTTCGGCCGTAAGCTGAGCTAAACGAACCTTCACAATCTTTCACTTGTTCTGACGTGTCCGCGGTCGCACGCTGGTGGTGTGATCAAGACGTGGGTGCGGATGGGCGTGCTCGCCCTGCTGTGGGGGTCGGCGTTCCTGTGGATCAAGCTCGCGCTGCGCGGGTTCACGCCGATCGAGATCGCGGTGTTGCGGAGCGTGCTCGGCGCCGCCGTGCTGTTCGTCCTGGCCCGGATCGCGGGGCAGCGGATGCCGCGCGGGCGGGCGATGTGGGGGCGGCTGGTCATTGCCGCGTTCTTCTGCAACGCGGTGCCGTTCGCGTTGTTCAGCATCGGTGAGCAGACCGTCGACTCCGGCATCGCCGGGGTGCTCAACGCGACCACTCCACTGTGGTCACTGCTCATCGGGCTGGTGCTGGGCGCCGAACGCGGGATCCACCCGGCGCGGCTCGGCGGGCTGCTGCTCGGCTTCGCCGGGGTGTTGCTGATCTTCGCGCCGTGGCAGCGGGCCGGGCTGTTCGGGTGGGGAGCGCTGGCGCTGGTGGGCGCGGCGGCGAGTTACGCGATCGCGTTCGCTTACATGGCACGGAAACTGGCCGGGACGGGCGGCCCCGTCGCGATCTCGGCCGCGCAACTGGCCGTCGCGTCCGGCCTGGCCTCGCTCGCGCTGCCCCTGGAGGGCGCCCGGCCGGGGTTCGACGGCCTGGCGGTGCTCGCGGTCGTCCTGCTCGGCGTGTTCGGCACCGGGATCACCTTCTACCTCAACTACCGGCTCATCGAGGACGAGGGCCCTACCGGCGCGGCCGTCGTCGGGTACCTGCTGCCGGTCGTGTCGGTCGCGCTCGGGGCCGTCGTCCTCGGCGAGCCGGTGACGCCGCGGGTCGTGGCCGGGATGCTGGTGGTGCTGGCCGGGGTCGGCCTGACGCGCACGAAGCCGCGGCGCGTACGCGTGGCGGCGTAGGCGCAGGTCGCGCTCTGCGCCGGATGCCCCGGGACGTCCGTTTTCGCGACAGTCGAGGGCATGAGACTCAAAGCTGGAGGACGGAAGGCGTGGCTCGCGACGCACATCATCTCGGCCGGCGCGTGGATCGGGATCGACGTGGTGCTGGCGGTGCTGGTGTTCACCGCGATGCTGACGGACGATCCGGCGCTCGCCGCGGTGTGCTACCAGGCGCTGCGGCTGTTCGCGGTGTGGCCGCTGCTGGTGGCCGGACTGGTGTGCCTTGGCAGCGGCGTGATGCTGGGGCTGGGCAGCCGGTACGGGCTGGTGCGGTACTGGTGGGTGGCGATCAAGCTGGTGCTCAACCTCGCCATGGTGACGCTGGCGGTGGTGTCGCTGCGCCCGGGCGTCGGCGAAGCCGCGGCCTACGGTGAGTCGCTGCTGGCCGGCCTGCCCGGGACGGCGCCGGACCTGGTGTTCCCGCCGATCGTGTCACCGGCGTGCCTGCTGGCGGCGGTGCTGTTGTCGATCTACAAGCCAGGTGGGCGCATCCGGCGGACCGGTTCCAGGATCAGCGTGCGCGGCACGCCGTCCAACGCCGGCGCGTTCTCCCGCGACGACCAGACCTCCCGCTCCAGGAAGGCGAGGAACGCCTCCGCGTCGGGCACCGAGCCGAACTCCAGGTCGACCACCACGTAGTGGGGATCGCCGACGGGGCGGGACACGTGGTGACCGCGCACGCCGGCCCGGCTGCGCGCCTCGGCGAACCGGTCGAACGCCGCCTGCCACAGCGGGAAATCCACAATCGAGTGTTCGATGTGCAAGATGGCCATGATTCCTCCTCGCCACGCTTGCGACGGTAGGAATTCCGCGTCGTGGCGCACATCCCAGCTTCCTGGGGTCTTAGACTCGACCACGTGGACGCGAGAGCGGTGCGGCTGCGCGTGCTCGGCGAGATCCGGCGCAGGGTCGGCTTCGACGCCTACGCCTGGCCGCTGACCGACCCGGAGACCGCGGTCGGCACCGCCCCGCTCGCCGACGTCCCATGCCTGCCGGAGCTGCCCCGCCTGATCCGGCTCAAGTACCTCACCCCGGTCAACCGCTGGACGGCCCTGCGCCCCGGCGCCGTCGCGACCCTGCACACCGCGACCGGCGGCAACCCCGCCCGCAGCCTGCTCTGGCGCGAGATGCTCAACCGGCACGGCGTCGCCGACGTCGCGTCGGTGGTGTTCGCCGACCGGTTCGGAGTCTGGGCGTTCCTCGACCTGTGGCGGTCCCGGCCCTTCACCGACGCCGAGACCCGGACGCTGACCCGGATCCTCGAGCCGGTCACCGCCGAGCTGCGCCGGGCGCAGGCGGAGACCTTCGTCGCGCGCGATGGCCTCCCCGCCCGGTCCGGGCCGGTCGTGCTGCTGCTGTCGCCGGACCTCGACGTCCTCGGCCACACCCCGGACACCGCCGAGTACCTGCGCGTCCTCGTCCCGCCCGGCGACGGGCAGGCGCCGGTCCCGGCCGGCGCCTACAACGTCGCCGCCCAGCTCCTCGCGAACGAGGCCGGCGTCGACGGCCACCGCCCGGCGGCCCGGGTGCACCTCGCCGACGGGCGGTGGGTCACGCTGCGCGCCGCGCGGATCGTCCGCGACATCGCCGTCACGATCGAGGAGTCCGCGCCCGCCGAGCGGGTCGGCCTGTTCGGCCGGGCGTTCGGGCTCAGCACCCGCGAGCGGGAACTGCTCGAACACCTCGCCCACGGCAGCGACACGCGGGACCTCGCCCGCCGGATGTTCCTGTCCGAGCACACCGTCCAGGACCACCTGAAGTCGATCTTCGGCAAGACCTCGGTGCGCAACCGGCGGACCCTGCTGGCGCGGGCACTGGGCGGCTGATCGAAAAGCCGCGAAACCGTCGGTCATCGGTGGTATGAAGGCGAAGTGACCGACGATGCCTTCGCCGACCTCGACGCCTACGTCCGCCTCCCGCGGCTGTCGGGGCTGGTGCTCTCCCCGGACGGCCGCCGACTCGTCGTCGGCGTGGCGACGCCCGACCTGAAGAAGAACCGCTACACCACGGCGCTGTGGGAAGTGGACCCCGACGGCGAGCGCCCGGCGCGGCGGCTGACCCGCAGCGCCGAAGGCGAGTCCGGCGCCGCCTTCACCCCGTCCGGCGACCTGCTGTTCGTCTCGGCCCGGCCCGACTCCGAGGCCGAAGGCGAGGACGGCCCCAAGAGCGCGCTGTGGCTGCAGCCCGCGTCCGGCGGGGACGCCCGCGTGATCGCGGCGCCGGCCGGCGGTGTGCGCGGGGTCGCGGTGGCCGCGGAGGCCGGCACGGTGCTGGCCGGGGCGCCGATGATGCCCTCGGCCACGAGCGCCGACCACGACGCCGAGATCCGCAAGGCCCGCAAGGACGCCGGGGTGTCGGCGATCCTGCACGAGGAGTACCCCATCCGCTTCTGGGACCACGACCTCGGCCCCGACCGCACCCGGCTGGTCGTCGCCGACGGGGTGCCTGCGGGGGAGGAGCGGCTGGAGCTGCGTGACCTCACCGGGCACGCGGGGCGTGCGCTGACCGACGAGGCAGCGTGGGACGTCTCGCCGGACGGGCGCACCGTCGTCACCACCTGGACGGTTCCCGAAGCGGGCGGCTCGCAGCGGCCCACCGTCGTCGCCATCGACGTCGCCACCGGTGAGCGCCGCGTGCTGGCCGACGACGTGGACCACGAGTACGAATCGCCGCGGATCTCGCCGGACGGCACGCAGGTCGCGGTCGCCGTCTACCGGCGCTCGACCCCGCACGAGCCGGGCGACTACTGGCTCGCGCTCGTCCCGCTCGCCGGCGGCGAACTCCGGCCGCTGACCCAGAGCTGGGACCGCTGGCCGCACTCGCCGCGGTGGCTGCCGGACGGTTCGGCGCTCGTCGTCGGCGCCGACGACCAGGGCCGGGCGCCGCTGTGGAAGGTCGACGCCGCAACCGGCGATGTCACCCGGCTGACCGCCGATGACGGCGCCTACAGCGAGCCGCGGATCTCCCCGGACGGGCAGTGGGTGTACGCGCTGCGTTCGGCCGTCGACCACCCGCCCGCCCCGGTGCGGATCGCCCTCGACGGCGGCGCCATCGAGCCGCTGCCCGGGCCCGCCGAGGCGCTCGGCCTCGACGCCGAGATCCCCGGACGGCTCGACGAGGTCACCGCCACCGCCGAGGACGGCACGCCGCTGCGGGCGTGGCTCGCGCTCCCGCGGGACGCCGGCCCCGGCTCGCCGGCGCCGCTGCTGCTGTGGATCCACGGCGGGCCGCTCGGCTCGTGGAACGCCTGGCAGTGGCGGTGGAACCCGTGGCTCGCCGTGGCGCAGGGCTACGCCGTCCTGCTGCCCGACCCGGCGATCTCCACGGGGTACGGGTACGACTTCATCAAGCGCGGCTGGGGCGCGTGGGGCGCGGCGCCGTTCACCGACCTGATGGCGCTCACCGACGCCGCGGAGCAGCACGCGGCGGTCGACGAGACCCGCACGGCGGCGATGGGCGGGTCGTTCGGCGGCTACATGGCCAACTGGGTCGCCGGGCACACCGACCGGTTCCAGGCGATCGTCACGCACGCCTCGCTGTGGGCGCTGGACCAGTTCGGGCCGACGACCGACGCGACCTACTACTGGCAGCGCGAGCTCACCCCGGAGATGGCGGAGGCGAACTCGCCGCACCGCTTCGCCGACGAGATCACCACGCCGATGCTCGTCATCCACGGCGACAAGGACTACCGCGTCCCGATCGGCGAGGGGCTGCGGCTGTGGTGGGACCTGGTGTCCCGCTCGGCCGCCGAGGACGGCTCGACACCGCACAAGTTCCTCTACTTCCCGGACGAGAACCACTGGATCCTGACCCCGCACCACGCGAAGCTCTGGTACGGCACGGTGTTCGCGTTCCTCGCGCAGCACGTGCTGGGCAAGGACTGGGAACGGCCGGACCTGCTGGGCTGACGGTTAGACGCCGCCGGAGCGGGAAAGTCCTCCCTCGTCATCGTCACCGGCGAGGGAGGACCCGTGTTCCGACACACCAAGTTCCTGCAGTTCGAGGCGAAGCCGGAGCGTCCGGACCCGTATTTCGCGCGCAAGCTGCAGGAGCTGATCGGCGGGGCCTACGGCGAGATGACGGTGACGATGCAGTACCTGTTCCAGGGCTGGAACTGCCGCGTCGAGGGCAAGTACAAAGACCTGATCATGGACACGGCGACCGAGGAGATCGGTCACGTGGAGATGCTGGCCACGATGGTCGCCCGCCTGCTGGAGGGCGCGCCGGCGACGGCGACGGCGGAGGCGGCCAAGGACCCGGTGATGGCGGCGGTGCTGGGCGGGATGGATCCGCAGCAGGCGATTGTGTCGGGTGGCGGGGCGGTTCCCGCGGATGCGAATGGCACCCCGTGGGACGGCAAGTACATCGTGGCTTCGGGGAACCTGCTGGCGGATTTCCGGGCCAACGCGGCGGCCGAGGCTCAGGGCCGGCTGCAGACCGCCCGGTTGTACAACATGACCGACGACCCGGGCGTGAAGGAGATGCTGAAGTTCAACCTGGCCCGGGACACCGTGCA
>NZ_JBEXTX010000019.1:58490-88605 GCF_040614175.1 Amycolatopsis sp. NPDC006131 | reverse complement strand
GGTTGCCGAGACACCGCGTCAAGGCGGGAAAGCGTGCCTTGACCCGGTGGCTCGGCAACCGATTTGGCTGGGGATCGGGTTGCGGGAGGGGGATGGTCCGTGGGGTTGTTCCGTTTCGTTGCCGGCCTGCGGACAGGAAGCCGCGTGCGCGCGCCTAGGAAACCGCCCGGGGCACCTGCCGAAGCTTCAGGTTGAAGTGCCGCAACAGCTGCGGCGCGTGCGTGACCCGGTACTCCGGCACCGACTCGGGGTTCTTCGCGATCGACGCCAGCACGTCGGCCACGTACTCCAGGTGCGCCAGCGTGTACGTCCGCCGCGGAATGGCCAGTCGCACCAGCTCGAACGGTGCCGGGGTGATCAGGTTGTGCTCGTCGTCGAAGGTGCCCAGGTACAGCGAACCCAGTTCGGCGCACCGGATGCCGCCCGCCAGGTACAGTTCGCACGCCAGCGCGTGCCCGGGGAAGCCGTGCGGCGGAATGTGCTGCAGCAACCGCCCGGCGTTCAGGTACAGGCCGTGCACCCCCGCCGGCTGGACGATGTCCACACCGGCCTCGTTGATCAGCCGCGCGAAGTGCGCGGTCTCCTCGGCCCGGTTCCGCAGGTAGTCCGGGTCCACGACCTCCTGCAGGCCCTGCGCGACGCGCTCCAGGTCGTGCCCGCCCAGGCCGCCGTACGTGCGGAAACCCTCGGTGGCGATGAGGATCGCCTCGCACTGCTTGGCCAGCTGCTCGTCGCGCACGCCGATCGCCGCGCCCATCGGCGAGATCGCGTCCTTCTTCAGGCTGGCGACGAAACCGTCGGCGAGCGCGAACGTCTCCTGCGCGACCTCCTTCGGCGTCTTGCCCGCGTAACCGTCCTCGCGCTGGGTGATCAGCCACGAGTTCTCCGCGAACCGCGCCGCGTCGAGGAAGAACGGGACCCCGAACCGGTCGCACAACGCGCGCACGGCCTTCAGGTTCGCCATCGACACCGGCTGCCCGCCGCCGCCGTTGTTGGTGATCGTGATCAGCACCTGCCCGACCCGCGAACCGTCCGGACCGGACAGCGTCTCCTCGAGCGCACCGAGGTCGATGTTGCCCTTGAACGGATCCCGGCTGTCCAGGTCGGCCGCTTCCGGGCACGGCAGGTCCCGCGCTTCGGCGCCGGCCAGCTCCACGTTCGCCCGCGTGGTGTCGAAATGCGTGTTGGACAGCGAGATCTGCCCCGGCTTCAACGCGGTGGAGAACAGGATCCGCTCCGCCGCCCGGCCCTGGTGCACCGGGAACAGGTGCGGGAACGACGTCAGGTCCTCCAGCGCCGACTTGAACCGGAACCACGAGTCCGAACCGGCGTAGGAACGGTCGGCCGCCGCGGCGCCGGCCTCCTGCGCGGCGGACACCGCGCCCGTGCCGGAGTCGGTCAGCAGGTCGATCGTCACCATGTTCGCGGGCAGGTCGAACATGTTGTAGCCGGCGCGGGCAAGCGCTTCCTCCCGCTCCTCCCGGGTCGTGATCGGTATCGCCTTGACAACCTGGACCCGGTACGGCGGGAACGACTTCATGCTGGCTTCTTCCTCCCAGATCAGAACGTGGCCGAGGCGCTGACGCGCCCGCGCGGCGCCTGCACGGCGTAGGCCTCGGACGAAAGATATACCGTCGTCCCCGACCCGAACCGGCCGAGACGCAGGGAAACGTGCGCGATGAGGCCCACACCGGCGCCCGCGGGGCGGCTCGTCACCGCGGCGATCGCCCGGTCCAGCTCCGCGGACGGCAACCCGGACCGCGCGAAGTGGGCGAGCACGTGCTCACGCGCCACGGCGTCGTCCGGGACGTAGTCGCGGATCGGCAGGTAGAGGCTGTAGTTGCCGGGACGGCCCGCGCCTGCCTCCACGAAGGAGTAACTGGAGATCAGCGGCCGTCCGGCGTACGGGCCGGGGCCGCCGCCCGCGGTCGCCAGGAAATCGCGCACCGCCAACGGGTCCACGCCCTCCACGGCTCCGGCCGCTCGTTCCACCGTGGCCGAGTCCGCCGAGTCGTGCGAGATGTACAGCTTGACCCGGGACAGCGGCCCGTCGTCGAGATCGAGCGCGAAGAACGAGAACTGGTCTGCGGCGCCACGCCGCAGCGCGTGCTCGGCGACCGTGTCGTACGCGTCGCTCAACCCGAGGCGCCGCAGGCCTTCGGCGACGAGCCCGGGCGCCGCGCCCTGCCCGCGCACCTGCGGGTTGAAGTAGACCTTCAGCGCGGGCGCCCGGCCGGGCCGCAGGATCACCGAGAACCACAGCGTGAACTTCCCCTGTGGCCGGTCGACGAGGAACAGGTCCTCGACCGCGGCGAACCGGTCCAGCCGAAGATCGAACCGTTGCGCCATGTGGGTGAGAAAGCGCTTCGCCGCTTCGATGTTCGCTGCGGGGCCGGGGTTTTCCGCTATGGTCTCGCCGAGGATCCGCACCGCGCGGTCGCCGCTCTCGTCGAACGCGACGGAGAACTCCACGGGGGTCGCGTCGTCCGCGACGTCGGAAGGCCACAGCGGCGGCTCGGTCAGCGGGCGGCGGCCGGCCGCACCGAGGAGCTCCCGCAGCACGTCGACGGCATCGCTGCCGCCGCTGGGAAAGCCTGCCACCCTGCAGAGTTCTCCGAGCTGTCTCCGGGCATGGTCGAATAGGGTCACAGGGGCGACGTTCACACTCACTCCGACGGTCTGGCGAGCAACTGCTCGACTAGGCGGGGGACAGACCGTCGACCAACATAACGTCATCTTCCCAGCGAGACGTACCGCTGGAGGAGTGATCTTGGCCGCACGGTCAGTCACCAGAGGCCCGCCGCTCCCCTGGTTCGCTGCCACGGCACGGTTTTCGCGCCCGGCACGCGCGCAACCGCCGCCAGGGCAAGCGATCCCACCGGTCGCAAGCTGGGAAAACGCTTACCGGATGCGATTCACGTCACTCCTGCGACACTGTCCATAATAGACTAACAGGAGCAGTGTGCAGGCGGCCGTTCGGCCGGACACCGGAAGCGACCAGCCGTCTAGAACAGTGTTCACCTGATCAGCGGAGTGTCACGAGTGGCCTCGATGGCCCGGAATTCGGGCTCAGCGCGGCACGGTGAGCACCAGCGCGGCCGTGTCGTCGGTGACCCCCTCGTCGAGATCCGAGAGCAGCCGTCCGAGGCGATCGACGATCGCGTCCGCGTCCAGTCCCGCGAAGCCCGACGCCGCGCTCGCCAGCCACCCCTCGCCGACGAGCTCGCCCCGCGGATCCCTGGCCTCGATCAGTCCGTCGGTGTAGACGAACAGCGCGTCGCCCGGCCCGAGGCGGGTGCCGACGGTCGTCACGTACGCATCCGGGAACACCCCGAGCAGCTGGCCGCCCGGTGTCTCCAAGGGGTGCACCGCGCCGTCCGCCGCGATCCGGAGCGCGGGCGGGTGGCCGCCTGCGGCCAGCTCCACCCGGAAGCCGTCATCGTCCGGCTCAATCAGTCCGAAGAGGACGGTGCAGAAGCGACCCTCGGGCGCGCGGTAGTTCTGCAGCAGCACCGCGTTGAGCGTGCGCAGCACCGAGCCGGAATCAGGCTGCTGCACCACGGCCGCCCGCAGCGTGTAGCGCGCGAGCGAGGTCAGCACGGCCGCCTCGGCACCCTTGCCGCACACGTCGCCGATGAAGAACGCCCACCGGCCCGGGCTGACCGGGAACAGGTCGTAGAAGTCACCGCCGATCATCTCCGTCGGCGACGCGCGGTAGTACCCCGCCGACCGCAACCCGGGCACTTCGGGCAAACCCGGCGGCAGCAGGGTCTCCTGGAGGGTTCTGGACAACTGGGCCAGCCGCTCGCGTTCGGCGTCGGCCTCCTGTCGCGCCCGCAGCAGCTCGCGCTCGTACGCCCGCCTGCTTCGGGCGTCGAACACCGTGGTCCGGATGCCGGTGGCGCCGTCCGGGCCCGCGCGCAAGGTCGAATTGACCAGCACCGGCAGCCGTGAGCCGTCGGCGGCGACCAGGTCCAGTGCGATCTCCCGCACCTCGGACTGCATCCGCAGCAGCGGCGCGTAGTGCGTCTCGTGGTAGAGCCGCCCGCCCGCCGTGAGCAGATCGCTGAACCGGCGGCCGATCAGCTCCTCCGCCCGGTAGCCGAGCCAGTTCAGCAGGGTCGCGTTGACCCGTACGATCGTCCCGTCGGGCCGGGCCGAGAGGTATCCGCAGGGCGCGTTGTCCCACAGGTCCTCGGCATCGGCCCCGGTCAGTACCGGTGCCTCCGGGCCGGTCACCGCGTCCCGCGGCCGGCCAGGAACGTCTCGATCGCCGCCGTGGTCACGTCCGGGTCGCTCAGGTGGGGGCAGTGCCCGTGCACGTCCAACACCACCAGTTCGCTGTCCGGCAGCCGGTCGTGCACGTATTCGCCGACCGACATCGGCGCGATCGCGTCGTGGCGGCTCTGCAGCACGAGGCTGGGCACGGTCACCTTCGCGAGGTCGTCCCGGTTGTCGGACAGGAACGTGACGCGCGCGAACTCGCGGGCGATGTCCGGGTCGGTGCGGCAGAAGCTGTTGGTCAGCTCGGCGCCGAGGTGCGGCCGGTCCGGGTTGCCCATGATCACCGGCGCCATCGCCGCCGACCAGCCCAGGTAGTTGCTGTCCAGCGACTCGAGCAGCTCGTCGATGTCGGGCCGGGTGAAGCCGCCGGTGTAGCCGTCGTCGTCGAGGTAACAGGGCGACGGGCACACCATGACCAGCCCGGCGAACCGGGACGGCTCGCGTGCTGCGGCCAGCACGCCGATCATCGAGCTGACCGAGTGGCCGACGAACACCACGTCCTGGAGGTCGAGCTCGGCGCAGATCTCCAGCACGTCGTCGGCGTAGCCGTCGAGCGTGGCGTAGCGCTCGGGCCGCCACGCGCCCAGGTCGGAGCCGCCCGCGCCGACGTGGTCGAACAGCACCAGCTGGTAGTCCGGCTCGAAGGCGGGGGTGACCAGGCGCCACATCGCCTGGTCGCACCCGAAGCCGTGGGCGAACACCATTGGCTGCCCGCCTGGCCGTCCGGCCAGGGTCACCGCGTTCCTCGACCGGATGTCCACCGTCACAGAGTAGCCGCAGCGGGCCGGCAGGGCCGCATGAGCGGGGTTCATCGGCCCCTGGTCAGCCGAAGCGGCGGCGGACCTCGCCCTTGAGGATCTTGCCGGAGCCGGTCGTGGGCAGCCGGTCGGTGAACTCGACCGACTTGGGCACCTTGTACCCGGCCAGCCGGGTGCGCAGCCAGGCCAGCAGCTCGTCGCCGTCGATGCGGCTCCCGTCGGCGGGCACGACGACCGCCTTGCCCACCTCGCCCCAGCGCGGGTCCGGCACGCCGATCACGGCGCACGCCTCCACACCCGGGTAGCCGTACAGCTCGTTCTCCACCTCGGCCGGGTAGATGTTCTCGCCGCCGGAGATGATCATGTCCTTGAGCCGGTCGACGACGTGGAAGTACCCGTCGCCGTCCACGGTGGCCACGTCGCCGGAGTGGAACCACCCGTCGCGCAGCACCTCGGCGGTCGCCTCCGGCCTGCCCCAGTAGCCCTTCATCACGTTGGGCCCGCTGACCACGATCTCGCCCTTCTCCCCCGGCGGCACCGGCTCGCCGGACGGGCCGGCCAGCCGCACGTCGGTGAAGAACGAGGGCACCCCGGCGGAGCCGATCTTCTCCGCGACGTGCGCGCGGTCGAGGACCAGCACGCCCGGCGCGACCTCGGTCATGCCGTAGCCCTGCACGAACGCGAGCCCGCGGTCGAGGTAGCGGCTGGCGAGGTCGGCGGGCACCGGCGCGCCGCCGCACAGCAGGGTCCGCAGGCTGGACAGGTCGGCGCTGCGCCACCGCGGGTGCGCGGCGATCGCCTGGTACATCGTGGGCACGCCGAACACGAGCGTGACCCGCTCCTGTTCCACCGCGGACAGCACGGCGCCGGGGCCGAACGCGGAGTGCAGGATCACCGTGCCGCCCTTGAGCAGGGTGGGCAGGCACACCATGCCGAGCGCGGCGGCGTGGAACAGCGGCGCGGCGACCAGTGCCCGCTCGTCGCTCGCCAGGTCGGTCTCCACCAGGACGTTGACGCAGTTCCAGGTGAGGTTGCCGTGGGTGAGCATCGCGCCCTTGGGGCGTCCGGTGCTGCCCGAGGTGTACATCAGCAGGCACACGTCGTCGAGGCCGACGGGCAGGTCGGGCGGCTCGTCGTCCGCGGCGTCCAGCTCGCCCGCGGGCACGCGCAGCAGCCGGTCGCCGGCGAGCGCCGCGACCGTCTCCGCGTGCTCCGGGGTGTGGATCAGGACCGACGCGCCGGAGTCGGCCAGCGCGTGGTCCAGTTCCGGGACGCCCAGCCGGAAGTTCAGCGGCACGAACACCGCGCCGGCCTGCCCGCACGCGAACAGGGTCTCCAGGTAGGCCGGGTGGTTCGGCCCGAGGTAGGCCACCCGGTCGCCGGGGCGGACCCCGGCGGCCCGCAGCCCGTTGGCGAGCCGCGCGACGCGGCGGGACAGCTCGGCGTAGGTCAGCGCCGTCCCGCCGTGCCGGACGGCTGTCGCGTGCGGGCTCATCCTGGCGCGGCGCACCGGCCAGGAGCCCAGACCCTGGTTGCGCACTACTTCTCCGGGTCGAAGGAGCTCAGGCCGGGCCGGTAGGACTTCTGGTCGAGGAACTGGGTCAGCCCCTTGGCGCGGGCGCCCGCCTTGTCGGCGAACTGCGACTGGTCGAGCTTGGCGTAGAGGTAGTCCTCGGCCTGCTCCCAGGGCATCTCCTGGGCGATCTTGTACCCGGTCTTGGCCGCGTGCAGGACCACCTGGTTCATCGACGCGAGCTTCAGCGCCACCTCGCGGGTGCGCTCCCGCAGCCGGTCGGCGGGCAGCGCCTCGTTGACCAGGCGCATCTCCGCCGCGCGGCGGCCGTCGAAGGGCTCACCGGTCATGATGTAGTACAGCGCGTCGCGCTGCGGCACGGTCGCCGCCAGCGCCCGGCTGACCACGCCGCCCGGCGGGATGCCCCAGTTGACCTCGGACAGCCCGAACTGCGCGTCCTCGTCGGCGAAGGCCAGGTCGCAGGCCACCAGCGGGGTGAACGCGCCGCCGAAGCACCAGCCGTTGACCATCGCGATCGTCGGCTTGCTCCAGTTCGCCAGCCGCTTCCACTGCCACTCCGCGCTGGCCCGCCGCACCTTGATCTGCACGGCGGTGCTGCCGGTGGCGTCGACCTCGCGGAAGTACTCCTTGAGGTCCATGCCCGCGGAGAACGACTCGCCCGCGCCGGTGAGCACCAGCACCCGGCAGCGGTCGTCGCCCTCCAGGTGGTCCAGCACCCGCACCATCTCGTCGTTCAGGGTGGGGTTCATGGCGTTGCGCTTGTCCGGCCGGTTGAGCGTGACCCAGGCGATGCCTTCGTCGAACTCCACCAGAACCGTCTCGCCCCACGGCTCCGTCCGGACCCGCCCGTTGCCGACCGCTGTGCTCATCCATCGCTCCCTATATCAGTAGTTCTGATATAGAGATAGCAAGAGCGGGCCGACGGCGTCAAGGTCAGATGGATCGCAAGGCCTCCGTCGGCGCCATCCGGGCGGCGCGGATCGCCGGGAGCAGGCCGGCCAGCGCGCCGATCAGGACGGCGGCGACCAGCCCGCCCGCCCAGGCCAGCGGCGGGATCACCGTGGCCCAGCCCTTGACGTGTGCGTAGACGAACGTCGCGGCCGCGCCGATCGCCACCCCGGCGGCCCCGCCAAGCGCGGCGAGCAGCACCGCCTCGGACAGGAACTGCAACCGGACATGCCCCCGGGTGGCGCCCAGCGCGCGGCGCAGGCCGATCTCGGACCGCCGTTCCAGCACCGAAATGACCATCGTGTTGGCCACCCCGATCCCGCCGACCAGCAACGCCACCGCGCCGAGCCCGAGGAACAGCCCGTTGAGCGCGGACTGCGCCGCCGCCCGCGCCTCCAGCGCGGCCGAGGGCTGGCTGACCGACACCTCGTCGGCGTGCTCCGGGTTCGCGGTGGCCGCGAGCACGCTCTGCACGTCGGCGACCCGGTCGGTCTGCGCCCGCACGTAGACCGTCGTCGGGTGCCCGTCGAAGTCCAGGTAGCGCTGCGCGGCCGGGTACCCGACGAGCACCATCGAGTCGACCTCCGGCGCCAGCGCGGCCGGGGCGAGGATGCCGGCGACGTAGAACCACTGCCCGCCGACCTCGATGCGCAGCCCGTCGTAGAGCTCCGAGATGCCCAGCCGGCCGGCGGCGTCCGCGCCGAGCACCGCGACCGGCTGCTCGGCAGTGGCCGCGTTGAGGTAGGCGCCCTTCGCGACCGGCGCGCGCAGCACCTCGGGCAGCCCCAGGCTGGCGGCCCCGACGCTGATCGCGTTCGTGTTGAAGCGCGGGATGTGGGGCGAGCGGTACACCTCGGTGTCGATGCTGCCGGTGCTCTCCGTCATCTCCACCGGGCCGATGCGTGCGATCATCTCCGGCGCCTCGTACGGCAGTTCGGCGTCGCCGCCGCTGATCGTCTGGCCGGGAGTGACGGTGAGCAGGTTGGTGCCCAGCGCGTCGATCTCGGCCAGCAGACCGGCCTGCGATGACGCCGAGAGGCCGAGCACCGCGACCATCGCGGCCACCCCGATCGCGATGCCGAGCGCGGACAGCGCGGCCCGCATGCGCCGGGTGCGCAAGCCACCGGACGCGGTGCGCGCGAGGTCGGCCGGGAACAGGCGGCCGGGGACGGTGGTGCTCATGCCGCCCGTCCTTCCGCGGCCCTGTCCGCGACGATCCGGCCGTCGAGCACCTCGATGCGCCGTGGCAGCCGCGCCGCCAGCTCCCGGTCGTGCGTGATCATCACGATCGTCGTGCCCTGCCGGTTGAGCTCGGTCAGCAACTCGAAGATCGCACTGCCCGAGACGCTGTCGAGGTTGCCGGTGGGCTCGTCGGCCAGCACGATCGCCGGATCGCCTGCCAGCGCCCGCGCGATCGCCACCCGTTGTCTCTCACCGCCGGACAGTTCGGGCGGGCGGTGCGCCATCCGGTGGCCGAGCCCGACCCGCGCGAGCGCCTCCGCCGCGGCCTCCCGCCGGGCCCGCTGCCGGACGCCGGAGTACAGCATCCCGACGGCGACGTTCTCCAGTGCGGTCTCCTGGGGCGTCAGGAAGAACTGCTGGAACACGAACCCGATGCGGCTCGCGCGCAGCGCCGCGAGGTCGCGGTCGGACATGCTCGCCACGTCGTCGCCCACGACGCGCACGGTGCCCGACGTCGGCCGGTCGAGGGTCCCCATCACCTGCAGCAACGTCGACTTCCCCGACCCCGACGGGCCGACGATCGCCACCAGCTCCCCCGGCTCGACGGTGAAGGTCGCACCGTCCAGCGCGACCACCGGCGACGCACCCGGGTAGACCTTGGTGACCTCGTCGAGGTCCAGAACCGGTGCGCTCATGCCGGCACCACCACGTTCTGCCCCTCCGCCAAGCCGTCGCCGCGCACCTCGACGCGCCCGGCGCTGTCGTCGAACAGACCCGTCTCGACCGGGACCAGCCGGCGCGCGCCGGAGCCGTCGACGACCTCGACCGCGTAGCCGCCGCCGGCCAGCGCGAGGAGGGCGTTGACCGGGACGGTGAGCACGTTCTGGACCGTCTCGGACACGATGGACACCTGCACCGGCGCCTGGTCGAGCTGGCCGGTGGCGGCCGGATCGGACGGTGCGATGTGGACGTCCACTGTGGTGCTGTCGTCGTTCTTCGTGGCCACCTTGCCCACCCAGGCGACCACGCCGTCAGTGCGAGTGCCGTTGGGCAACGTGATGGTCACCGGGTCGCCTGCTTTCACCTCGGACTGCTTGTTGGCGTTCAGCGCCACCGTGACCTCGCGCTGGGTCGAGGACGCGGTCAGCACGGCCCCGCCGGGCGCCGCGGTGGCGCCGAGCGCGGCGTTCACCTGGGTCACCCGGATCTCGGCGGCGGGCAGGAACACGACCTGGCCGAGCGTGAGCTGCCCGGTCTCCTCCAGCCCGGCGTGCTCCTGCAGTTCCCGCACTGCGTAGTAGGTCTGGCGGCCGAAGTAGTCCGACTCCGGGTCCAGCTCACCGGACGTGGCGTAGCCGAGCGCCACCAGGGCGGCGTTGAGCTGCTGAACGTCCGTGCCCTCCATGCCCCAGTACAGGTTGCGGTAGGCCGGGTAACCGCCCTGCAACAACAGGACCGGAACGCCCTCCACCCAGTACAGCGCGTCGCCCTGCCGCACGACGTCGCCGATCCCCGGCAACCGCGTGACCTTGCCGTTGGCGTTGTTGATGGCCGAGTAGCTGCCGGCGTAGCCGAGGGTGCCGTTCTGCTGGCTGCGGGCGGACAACGTCCCCTTCGTCACCTGTGCGAGCCCGGTGGCCGAGCCACTGTCGATGGACGTCCCCGTCGCCGGCGCGCCGAACGGGTCGGCGATGAAGACGCCGGCGCCCGCCGCGGCGAGCACGGCGACGACGACCGCCACCCGGCCGGTGCGTCGCCTGCGCGCCGTCACGAGCCGGTCCTGTTCTTCTGCGGCATGTTCTGCGGTACGTACTGCTGGCACGCCTTCTCCGCCGCCTGGAACTGCGGCGACTCGGGGTCGACCGGCCCGCCCTGGATGAGCGCCGGGAAGCCGCCGTCGGCGTCCGGGTCGGGGAAGGCGGGAACCCCGTTCTCCCGCATGCACTGCGCGTACTTCAGCTTGTCCTCCGCGGGCCACTGGTCGCCCGTGGTCCGCTTGCCGGCGTCGGCGGGCATGAATTGCTTGCACTTGGCGTCGGCGTCCTTGAACTGCTGGGACTCCGGGTCGATCCCGCTGTTCTCGTCGAAAGCCATGCCACCGTCGGCCTTCGGGTCCGGGAAGTTCGCGATCCCGTTGGCGCGCATGCACTGCGCGTAGGCGACCGGGTCGGCGCTGGCGGCCGCGGCCTGCGTCGTGGACGACGAACCGCCCACGCTCGCGACGGATTTGCCCGGATCCTCGCTCGTGCAAGCGGCGCTCGTGGCGACGGCGCCCAGCAGGAGCGCCGTCATGAACATTCGTTTCATCGTGCTTCTCCTCCGTTCGACGGGATGTGCGGCAAGTTCTACGGAGGAGGTGGTTTCGGGGTGGTTTCACCGGTTCCGATACGCGCGCGAAACCGCCGGCGCGGCATCCTTGATCCCGTGCGCGTGCTGGTGGTGGAGGACGACGAGGAGATGGCGCAGACGGTCGCGACCGGGCTGCGCCGGGCGCGGATGGCCGTCGACGTGGCACTCGACGGGCCGGGCGGGCTGGACCGGGCGCTGGGCAACGACTACGACGTGATCGTGCTGGACCGCGACCTGCCCGGCCTGCACGGCGACGACGTGTGCGCCGAACTGGTCGCGGCCGGGTGCCGCAGCCGCGTGCTGATGCTGACGGCGGCGGCGAGCACCGAGGACCTGGTCGAGGGACTGGGCCTGGGCGCCGACGACTACCTGGCCAAGCCGTTCGACTTCCCTGCGCTGGTGGCGCGGATCGGGGCGCTCGCGCGGCGGGCCCACCCGGCGGTGCCGCCGGTGCTGCGGCACGGCGACCTGGAGGTCGACACTGCCCGCCGCACCGCCCGTCGCGGCGGGCGCGCCCTGGAGCTGGCGCCCAAGGAGTTCGGGGTGCTGGAACTGCTGCTGGCGTCGCAAGGCCGGGCCGTGCCGGCGGAGGAACTGCTGGAGCGCGTGTGGGACGAGGCCGCGGATCCGTTCACCCACGCGGTGAAGATCACGATCAGCAGACTGCGCGCCAAGCTAGGCGATCCGCCGGTGATCGAGACGGTGGCCAAGAGCGGTTACCGGGTGAACCCGTGCTGAGGCGGATCGCGCGCCGGTGGCTGCCCCGGCGGACCGTGCGGCTGCGGCTGACCCTGCTCTACGGCGGGCTGTTCCTGGTCTCCGGAGCGGCACTGCTGGTGGTGACCTACCTGCTCGTCCAGCACGCGATCCACAGCCGCTTCCAGTCGTTCATCCCCGCGCCCGGCTCGGCGCCGGGCCCCGGCCCCGCGGGGTCCGGGCTGCTGAGCGGGGGTTCGGAGATGCTGTCCACGCAGTTGCAGGAGGCCATCGAGCAGCAGCAGGACGCCCTGATGCACCAGTTGCTCGTGCAGTCCGGCGTCGCGCTCGGACTGATGGCCGCGGTGTCGGTCGCGCTCGGGTGGGTGGTCGCCGGGCGGGTCCTGCGCCGCCTGCGGACCATCACCGCCACCGCGCGGGACATCTCCGCCACCAACCTGCACCGCCGCTTGGCGCTCGACGGCCCGTCGGACGAGCTGAAGGAGCTCGGCGACACGATCGACGGCCTGCTCGCGCGGCTGGAGGCGTCTTTCGAAGCGCAGCGGCGGTTCGTCGCCAACGCCTCGCACGAACTGCGCACGCCGCTGGCCCGTCAGCGCGCGCTGGGTCAGGTCGCACTGTCCGATCCGGATGCTCCGGCGGCCGAGCTGCGCCGGGCGCACGAACGGATCCTCGCCGCGGGCGAACAGCAGGAGCGGCTCATCGACGCGCTGCTCACGCTCGCGCGCGGGCAGGCCGGGATCGCGGTGCGCCGGCCGTTCGACCTCGGCGAGCTGGTCCGCGAGGTGGCCGACGCCCGGCACGGCGCGGGTGTCGCGATCCGGACCTCCGTCACCCCCGCCGTGGCGTCCGGGCACCGCCCGCTGGCTGAACGGCTGGTGGCGAACCTGGTGGACAACGCAGTGCGGCACAACGTGCCTGGCGGGCAGGTGGAGGTGCTGACCAGGGAGTTCGACGGGCGGGCGGTGCTCGTGGTGTCCAACACCGGGCCGGAGGTCCCCGCGGACGCGATCGCCGGGATCTTCCAGCCCTTCCACCGGCTGGGCGGGACTCGCACGGGTGAGGGGCTGGGTCTGGGGTTGTCGATCGTCGAGGCGGTCGCCCGGACCCACGACGCGACGGTGACCGCGGTGCCGCGACCGGGCGGCGGCCTCACGGTGACGGTCGCCTTCCCGGCGGCCGCGTTCCCGGCGGCCGCGGCCGGTGCGGACAATCGGGGGCATGAGGTGTCCCTGCGGGTCCGGTGAGACGTACGACAACTGCTGCGCGCCCCTGCACCGCGGCGAGTCCGCGGCGCCGACCGCCGAACGGCTGATGCGCTCGCGGTTCAGCGCGTTCGCCGTCGGGGACGTCGGCTACCTGCTCGCCAGCTGGCACCCGGACACCCGCCCGGCCACGATCCGGCTCGACCCGGACCAGCGCTGGACGCGGCTGGACGTGCTGGCCACGACCGGCGGCAGTCCGTTCCACACCGACGGCACCGTCGAGTTCCGCGCCCACTACCGCACCCCGGACGGGCCCGGCTCGCTGCACGAGGACAGCGAGTTCACCCGCGTGGACGGCCGCTGGGTGTACACGCGGCCGCGGCGGGTAGCCCGCGGGGCATGACCGAGTTCGAACGCGAACGCGCCATGCCGGCCCCGGCGGAGCGGGTGTTCACCGTGGCCGCCGACGTGAACCGGCTCGACGAGTGGCTGCCCGGCGTGATCACCGTCCACCCGGGCGAGCCCGAGGGCGTGGACGTCGACGTGCACGACCCGGCAGGCGAGTACGAGGCGCCCGGCGTGCTGGGCGCGCGCCGCGAGCAGCTGCGGCTGGAGTGGGGCCGCCGCGGCAGCGCCGACTACAGCGGCTGGCTGCAGGTGTCCTCGGCCGAGGGCGGCTCCAGCTACGCCACGCTGCACCTGTCCTTCCACGGCGACCAGCCGGCCGCCCACGGCGGCAGCGCCGCCGACGACGTCGAGCGGCGGCTGGACGAGTCGCTGGACCGGCTGGCGAACCTGGTGTCGGCGAGCTGAACCCGTCCGGGTGATACGTTTCCTCCCGATCACCCGGAAGAGGTTCGATGTCCCGCAGATCCTGGCCGCGCCCGGCGCTCGCCGTCCTCACGCTCGCGACCGGCGCCGCCGGGATCGTGACGGTTTCGCTCGCGTCACCCGCTCCCGCGCCGCCCGCGCCCGCCGAGGCGCGCCCGGCCGCCACGACCGTCGCCCCACCGCCGCCGACGACCGTGGTCGCACCCGTCGTGGAGGTCACCCCGGCGCCGTCCGCAACGAGCACCGTGAGCACCACGCGCACCCGCACCACGACGAGCCGCACGCGCTCGGCGGTGACCACCCGCGAAACCGACAGCGACGAGGTGGCCCGGCAGCGGGCGATGGAACCGCACCCCCGCCCGCCGCTGAGCACCTACACCCCGTCCACTGAGGACACGAGGCCGCCGATCGTCATCGGCCCGACCTCGACCGTCCGGACGACGCGCTCCTGAGCCGCCGGATATAAGTCGTTATACGGCGTCCGGGCGCACGATCATCACCGGGCACTGCGCGTGGTGGACGAGCGCCTGGCTGGTCGATCCCAGCAGCAGGCCGCGGAACCCGCCCCGGCCGCGGCTGCCGACCACGACCAGCTGCGCCCGCGTGCTCCAGCTGAGCAGCTGGTGCCGCGGCCGGTCCCGCGCGACGACCCGCTCCACGACCACGTCCGGGTACTTCTCCTGCCACCCCGCCAGCTGCTCGGCCAGCAGCCGCTGCGCGTCCTGCTCGATCTCGGGCCAGTCGACCAGGAACGGCACCGTGCCCGGATGCCCCGCGACGTCGGCGTCGGCCCACACGTGCACCGCGACCAGCGGCACACCGCGCCAGGACGCCTCCTCGAACGCCGTCGCGAGCGCCCGCTCGCTGGTGGCGCTGCCGTCGACGCCCGCCACCACCGGCCCCGTCCCCTCGTCCCGGCCGCGGACCACCACCACCGGGCAGCGGGCGTGCGCGGCGACCTCGACGGTCGTCGAGCCCACCACCATCCCGGTGAAACCGCCGGTGCCGGAACAGCCCAGCACCACCGTGCGGGCCGTGCGGGAGGCCTCGATCAACGCGACCGGACCGGCTTCCTGCAGCTTCCCGGCGGTGATCGTCAGCTCGGGCCCGCCGATCTCCCGCGCGGTGCGCACGGCGGCGGCGAGCAGGTCGTCGGCCGCCTTCACGAACGCTTCGTAGGCCTCGTGCAGCACCGGCAGCCCAGCGCCGTAGAAGCCGGCCATCGGCGCGAACCCGTGCACGATGTGCAGCGGCTCGTGGCGCCGTGCGGCCGTGCGCGCCGCCCAGCGCAGCGCCCGGTCCGCCTCGTCCGAGCCGTCCACGCCGACGACGATCGCGTTGCTGTCCATCAGTTCCTCCACCAGGTCGGTCCGGAACCGACGCTAGGCGAGCGCGCCCGCCACGACAGCGGGCCATGGTCACCGGCGGCGGGGACTTCCGGCCCTCACCGGGCCGCCGCGATGGCCTCCCGCACCATCTCCGGCGCGATGTCGGCGGCCCGCTCCCGGAACCCGCTCGCGTACAGCCCGTCGATGATCAGCCACACCCGGTCCGCCAGGCCCTCCGGATCGGCCACACCGGTCTCCCGCGCCAGGCGGCCGACCAGCTCGCGCGTCTGCTCCAGGTACTCGCGCGCCATCCGCTCCGGCTGCTCGTCACCGGCCGGGAACTCGGTGAGCAGGTTGCGGAACGGGCAGCCGCGGAAGTCCGGCCGCCGCATCCGCCCGGCGACCTCCGTGACCAGCGCCACCAGCCGGTCGGCCGGGTCGTCGCCCGCCTCGCGCAGCGCCGCGGCCTCGGCGCGGTCCCGCCACTCCCGAAACCGGTCGAGGTAGGCCGCGACCAGGTCGGTCTTGCTGGGGAAGTGCGCGTAGAGCAGGTTCTTCCCGCAGCCGACCTCGCCGATGATCCGGCTCATCCCGACCGCGCGGATCCCCTCGGTGTAGAAGAGCGCGGTCGCCACGTCGAGGATCCGCTCCCGCGTTCCCGGTGCTGCCGTGCGTGCCATGTGTCGAGGATAACGGACCGATCGGTCCGTGCGCCGTTGACAGGCCTGTGATCAGCGGCGCATGCTCGGACCGACCGGTCCGGGACCGATCGGTCCGCAGAAGGGAGCACACCATGAGGGACGCCGTCATCGTCGAGGCCGTCCGCACCCCCGTCGCCAAGGGCAAGCCGACCGGCGCCTACGCCGCGGTGCACCCCGTCGAGCTGCACGCCCACGTGCTGCGCAGCGCCGTGGAACGCGTGCCGGGACTCGATCCGTCCGAAGTGGACGACGTCATCGGCGGCGCCGTCGGCCAGGTCGGCGAGCAGAGCGGGAACACCACCCGGTTCGCGGCGCTGGCCGCGGGCTTCCCCGAATCGGTCGCCGGCGTCACCGTCGACCGCCAGTGCGGCAGCAGCCAGCAGGCGCTCAGCTTCGCCGCGCAGGGGATCGTCGCGGGCGCCTACGACATCGTCCTCGCCTCCGGTGTCGAGTCGATGAGCCACGTGCCGATCGGCAGCTCGGCCAACGTCGACGGCGTGCGGGCCGACGTGTGGGGCCCATCGGTCGAGAAGCGCTACCCCGGCGGGCTCATCCCGCAGGGCGTGGCGGCCGAGCTGATCGCCCGCAAGTGGAACCTGTCCCGCACGCAGCTGGACGAGTTCGCGGTCACCAGCCACGAGCGGGCGGCCGCCGCGTGGCGTGACGGCCACTTCGCGGGCCAGGTCGCGCCGCTGAAGGTCACCGCCGCCGACGGCACGGTCACGCAGCTGGACGTCGACGAAACCATCCGGCCCGGGACCAGCCTGGAGGTGCTGGCCGGGTTGCGCCCGGCGTTCGCGCACGAGCACTGGACCGCGCGGTTCGGCGAGATCGACTGGAAGGTCACCGCGGGCAACTCCAGCCCGGTCAACGACGGCGCGGCCGCGCTCGTGCTCACCACCAGCGAGATCGCACGGCAGCGCGGGTGGCGGCCGCGGGCGCGGATCCACACCGCGACGGTCACCGGCGACGACCCGATCTACATGCTGACCGGCATCATCCCGGCCACCGCGAAGGTGCTCGCGCGCGCCGGACTGTCTGTTTCGGACATCGACGCGTTCGAGGTCAACGAGGCGTTCTCCTCGGTCGTGCTCGCCTGGCTCGCCGAGACCGGCGCCGATCCGGCGAAGGTCAACGTCGACGGCGGCGCGATCGCGATCGGGCACCCGCTGGGCGCGAGCGGCGCGCGGCTGGCCACCACCCTGCTCGGGGTGCTGGAGCGCACCGGCGGCCGGTTCGGCCTGCAGACCATGTGCGAGGCCGGCGGCACGGCCAACGCGACCATCATCGAAAGGATTTGAGGACAGTGGAAATCGCCGGTTCCATCGCGCTCGTGACGGGCGCCAACCGCGGTCTCGGCCGCGTGCTCACGACCGCTCTCCTCGAGCGCGGCGCGAAGACCGTCTACGCGGCGGCCCGAAACCCGGGTAGCATCACCGATCCGCGGCTGACGCCGGTCCGGCTCGACGTCACCGACCCCGCGTCGGTCGCGGCGGTGGCGGAGCGCGCGGCCGACGCCACACTGGTGGTCAACAACGCGGGGGTCGGCAGCAACGGCTCGCTGCTGACCGCGCCGGACCTCGACGCGGCCCGGCAGGTGCTGGAGACCAACTTCTTCGGCCCGGTCCACGTCTCGCGCGCGTTCGCGCCGGTCCTCGGCCGCAACGGCGGCGGCGCGCTGGTCAACGTGCTGTCGGTGCTGTCCTGGGTGGCGCTGCCGGTGGCCGCGGACTACAGCGCGGCGAAGGCGGCCGCGTGGTCGTTCACCAACTCCGCTCGCTGGGAACTGCGCGGGCAGGGCACGCTGGTGGTCGGGGTGCACGTCGGGTACATGGACACCGACATGGCCGCGCACGTCGACGGCCCGAAGGTGGCGCCGGAGGACCTCGCGCGGCAGGTGCTGGACGCCGTGGAGAGCGGCCAGGAGGAGGTTTTGGGCGACGAGCTGAGCCGCGGCGTGAAGGCCGGGCTCGCCGGACCGATCGGCGCGTTCGAGCGGTAACCTGCCCCGCATGGGGGGATTCCGGTTCGTGGTGCCCGTTCTGCTGTTCGGGGTGGCGGCGTGCTCGTCGCCGTCGCCGCCCCCACCCGCGCCGCCCGTGGACTGCGCCCGGTACGAGAGCGGGCCGGTGGAGCCGGCGCTCGGGCACCGGGCCGTCGTGCTGACGCTGACGAACTGCGGCACGGCGGCGCGTGCCGTGTCCGGCTACCCGGACGTCCAGGTCCTCGGTCCGGAGGGCGAGGTGCTGGACGTCCGGGTGGAGCGCGGCTCGTCGTACATGGCGATCGACCCCGGGCCGGGAACCTTCGCGCTGGCGCCCGGGAAGTCCCTGGTGACGGTGGTGTCCTGGGCGAACACGGTGACCGACGGCGAGGTCGTGACCGGTTCGGCGCTCACCGTGGCGTCGAAACCCGGCGAAGCGCCGCGACAACTGCCGGTGGAAACGGACCTAAGCACGACGGGCGAGATCACGGTGACCGCCTGGGCGACGGAGCCGGCCCGCTAGACGCGAACCTCGTCGCGCGCCACCGTCCACGCGCGGGCCTGCTCGCTGATCGTCACGCCCAGCCCGGGGCGGCCGGAGAGGTGCATGCACCCGCCGGAGATCTCCAGGTGCTCGTCGAACAGCGGGTCCAGCCATTCGAAGTGCTCGACCCACGGCTCGCGCGGGTAGGCGGCCGCCAGGTGGATGTGGACCTCCATCGCGAAGTGCGGCGCCAGCCCGAGGTGCGCGTGGTCGGCCAGCGCCATGACCTTGAGGAACTGGGTGATGCCGCCGACGCGCGGCGCGTCCGGCTGCACGATGTCCGCGCCGCGGGCCCGGATCAGCTCGGCGTGCTCCCCCGCGCTCGCGAGCATCTCGCCGGTCGCGATCGGCGTGTCGAACGCCGCCGACAACTGCGCGTGCCCCTCGAAGTCGTAGGCGTCCAGCGGTTCCTCGATCCACACCAGGTCCAGCGGCTCCAGCGCGCGGCACATGCGCCGCGCCGCCGCGCGGTCCCACTGCTGGTTGGCGTCGACCATCAGCGGGACGTCGCCGATCTTCTCGCGCACCGCCGTCACCCTGGCCAGGTCGACCTCGTGCGACGGGTGGCCCACCTTGATCTTGATGCCGCCGATGCCCCGATCGACCGACTCGGCGGCTCGCTCGACGACCTCCTCGATCGGCGCGTGCAGGAACCCGCCGGAGGTGTTGTAGCAGCGCACCGAATCCCGGTGCGCGCCGAGCAGTTTCGCCAGCGGCAGACCGGCCCGCTTGGCCTTGAGATCCCACAGCGCGACGTCGAACGCCGCGATCGCCTGCACGGACAGACCACTGCGCCCGACCGACGCACCCGCCCACACCAGCTTGTCCCAGATCTTGGCGATGTCACTGGGATCCTCGCCGAGCAGCGCCGGCGCGATCTCACGAGCGTGCGCGAACTGGCCGGGGCCGCCCGCCCGCTTCGAATAGCTGAACCCGACGCCCTCCAGACCGTTCTCGGTGGTGATCTCGGCGAACAGCATCGCCACCTCGGTCATCGGCGTCTGCCGCCCGGTGAGGACCTTCGCGTCGCTGATCGGGGTCGCCAGCGGCAGCGTCACGGACGAGATCCGGACGCGGCTGACGCGGTCGAGGGTGGCGCTCATGCGGTCTGCTCCCTGGTGTCGAACTCGATGCGCTTGATCTTGCCCATCACGGCGAACCCGATGAGGGCGAGGACACCGTGCGCGGCGACGAACCACAGCGCGGTGTCGAAGGAACCGGTGGCCTGCACGGTGTAGCCGATGACGATCGGCGTGACGATGCCCGCCGCGTTGCCGAAGGCGTTCATCGTGGAGCCGACGAAGCTGGTCGCCTGCGGCGGCGCGATGTCGGTGGTGATCGCCCAGCCGAGCGCGCCGAGCCCCTTGCCGAAGAACGCCAGCGTCATGATCGCGACGATCAGCGCGCTGCTGTCGGTCAGGCTGCACAGGGCGATGCTGGTGGCCAGCGCCATCCCGGCCACCGACGGGATCTTGCGCGCCGCGGTGAGCGAGGCCCCGCGGCGCAGCAGGGCGTCCGAGACGAACCCGCCCGCCAGTCCGCCGGCGAACCCGCACAGCGCCGGCAGCGCGGCGACGAAACCGACCTCCAGCAACGACAGCCCGCGCCCCTCGACCAGGTAGACCGGGAACCACGTGATGAAGAAGTAGGTGAGCGCGTTGACCGCGTACTGCGAGATGTAGACGCCCCACAGCGGCCGCGTGGAGAAGATCTTCGCGATCGTGCGCCGGTCCAGCGGGGCGCGTTGTTCGGCCCGGGTGCGCGCGTCGTCGAGGTCGACCAGCGCGCCGCCGGTGGTCATGGTGTCCAGTTCGGCGGCGGTCACGCGGCGGTGGTGGCGCGGCGAGTCCATCCAGCGCGACCACACCACGGCGAGCGTCAGCCCGAGCACGCCGAGCATGACGAACACCCAGCGCCAGCCGAACTCGTGCGTGATCCACCCCATCACCGGGGCGAACAACGCGGTCGCGAAGTACTGCGCGGAGTTGAACACCGCGGTGGCGCGTCCGCGTTCGGTGGTCGGGAACCAGGTGGTCGCCACGCGCGCGTTCGCCGGGAACGCCGGCGACTCGAACACGCCCAGCAGCAGCCGGAGCGCGAACACGATGGTGACCGCGACCAGCACCGGCGTGGTGATCAGGCCGACCAGGCTGATGGCGGCGGTCACGACCGTCCACAGCGCGAGGCTGAGCGCGTAGATCCGGCGTGCGCCGAAGCGGTCCAGCAGCACGCCGCCGGGCAGCTGCCCGAGCACGTACGCCCAGCTGAAGGCGGAGAAGATGTAGCCGAGCTGGACCGTGCTGAAGCCGAGCTCGGCCGAGATGCTGCTGCCGGTGATCGACAGGCTGCTGCGGTCGGCGTAGTTGATCGCGGTGATGATGAAGATCAGGGTGAGAACCAGGTACCTGGTGGGAATGCGGCGGCGTCCGGTCGCGGTGCTCGCCACCGCCGGCGCCGTCTCGGTTTCCGACATCGTCGTCCTCCTGCGTTGGAGCGTGTCAGGAGGTTAGGGCGGCTCACTGATGCCCGTCCAAGACTGTTTGGACATGGCGCGATACCCGGACGGTATCGCTCACTCCAGCACCGCCAGCACGGTGCTCAGCGCCGGGTTCGTCGATTCGCGCGACCACAACAGGTTCAGCTCGACGGGCTGGTCCGGGAGGCCGTCGATCTCGGCCCACGCCACCCCCTCGATCTGCATGCGGGTGGCCGATTCCGGCACGAACGCGATGCCGCGCCCGGCCGCGACGAGCCAGATCATCGTCTGGATCTGGCTGACCTCGTGGACGACGTTGCGGTGCGCGACCGGAATCAACCGGACGATCAGGTCGTAGAAGTACCGCGCCTTGACCGGCGAGTGCATGATCAGCGGCTCGCTGGCGAGTTCGGCTGCGGGCACCGGCCCGGCGCCGGCCAGCCGGTGCCGGGCCGGCACGCACAGCACGAGCCGTTCGCGGTGCAGCGGGCGCGAGGCGAAGGTCGCGGTGTCGAACGGCGGGCGCGCCAGCCCGAGGTCGATCTCGCCGTTGGCCAGTGCGGCGACCTGTTCCCCGGTGACCATTTCGGACAGTTCCACGCGCAGGTCCGGCAGCTGCCCCGCGATCGTGTTGAGCACGCGGCCGAGCACCCCGAAGGCCGAGGCCCCGGTGAAGCCGATGCGGATCGAGCCCGCCCGGCCCGCGGCGATGCGCCGTGCCAGGTCGGGGGCGCGCCCGGCGAGCGCGAGCAGCCGCCGCGCGTCGACCAGGAACGCCTCCCCGGCGGCGGTGAGCCGCACACCGCGGCTGTCCCGGTCCAGCAGCTGCGCGCCGACCGCCCGCTCCAGCTTCTGGATCTGGCGGCTCAGCGGGGGCTGGGTCATGGACAGGCGCTCGGCGGCGCGGCCGAAATGACGCTCCTCGGCGACGGCGACGAAGCCCTCGAGCTGGCCGAACGAGAACTCCATGCCGGGAAGGTATCACCGGATGCAAGAACGGTGTTGGACTGGTATCGCTGCGGGCACCTACCGTCGGGGAGCCGGACACCCCCGTTCCCCCGAGAGGTCACCGATGTCCTCCCTCCCCGCCAGCGGTCCGCTGGACACCGCGGTCGGCAAGGTCTTCCGCCGCGTGGTCCCGCTGTTCGTCGTGATGCTGATCTGCAACCAGCTCAACCGCTCGAACATCGGGTACGCCCAGGAGCACCTCGAAGCCGAGGTCGGCATCGGCGCCGCCGCCTACGGCCTCGGCGCCGGCCTGTTCTTCATCGCCTACGCGATCTTCGAACTGCCCAGCAACATGCTGATGGAGCGCTACGGGCCGAAGATCTGGCTGACCCGGATCATGGTCAGCTGGGGCCTGGTGTCCGCCGCGATGGCGTTCGTCCAGGGGCCGGCGTCGTTCTACGTGCTGCGCTTCCTGCTCGGCGCCGCCGAAGCCGGGTTCTTCCCCGCCATCATCTACTTCTTCTCGCGATGGCTGCCCTCGTCGCACCGCGGCCGGGCCACCGCGTTGTTCGTCGCGGGCTCGTCGATCGCCGCCGCGTTGTCCGGTCCGCTGTCCGGGCCGCTGCTGTCGCTGCACGGCTTCCTCGGTGCGGCCGGCTGGCAGTGGCTGTTCGGGCTGGAGGGCCTGCTGTCGGTCGTGGTAGGCCTGATCGCCTACACCCGGCTGGACAGCCGGATCACCGACGCGAAGTGGCTGACCGGGCCGGAGCAGCACGCACTGGCCGCGGCCATCGAGCAGGAGGACGAGGCGCGCCGGTCCACCGCCACCGGCCGGGTGTCGCGCTGGCGCCTGCTGGTGCAGCCGCAGATCCTGGTCTTCTGCGTGATCTACTTCGCGATCCAGCTGTCCATCTACGCGAACACGTTCTGGCTGCCCAACATCGTCCGCCGCATCGAGGGCACCAACGACATCACCGTCGGGCTGCTGTCGTCGCTGCCGTGGATCTGCGCGGTGGTCGCGATGTACTTCACCGGGCGCGCCTCGGACCGGCTGGGCCGCAGCAAGCCGCTGCTGATCGGCGCGCTCGTCGTCGCCGCGGCGGGCACCTACCTCGCGGCGGTGGTGTCCCCCGTGCTCGCGCTGGTGTTCCTGTGCGTCGCGGCGATGGGCTTCAAGAGCGCCAGCCCGCTGTTCTGGACCATCCCGCAGGGCAGCGTGCACCCGCTGGCGCTGGCGTCCGCGGTGGCGATCATCAACTCGCTCGGCAACCTCGGCGGGTTCGTCGCGCCCTACGGCTTCGGCCTGATCAAGGAGGCGACCGGCGAGGTGACCTGGGGCCTGTACGCCCTGGCCGCCGCGTGCCTGGCCGCCGCCGTCCTCGTGCTGTTCCTGCGCCGCGACCGCGTCGTGGCGCCCCCGGTAACCCTCCGAGAAACCGCTGGAGACAAGTCATGACGTTCACCCCGACCGAGCTCGCCCGGCGGCTGGGCTCCGGCCTGCTGTCGTTCCCGGTCACGCACTTCGACCGCGAGCTGAACTTCGACGAGCCCGCCTACCGCGACAACATCGCCCGGCTGGGCAAGTACGAGGTGGCGGGGCTGTTCGCGGCGGGCGGAACCGGGGAGTTCTTCTCGCTCACCCCGTCCGAAGTGGACCGTGTGGTTCGGGCGGCGGTGGCGAGCGCCCCGGAGGACACGCCGATCGTCGCCCCGGCCGGGCAGAGCACCGCGGCCGCGGTCGAGTTCGCCCGCGCCGCCGAACGGGCCGGCGCGGACGGCCTCCTGCTGTTCCCGCCCTACCTCACCGAGGCGCCCCAGGACGGCCTCGCCGCGCACGTGCGCGCGGTCTGCGCGGCCACCTCGCTCGGTGTGATCGTCTACAGCCGGGCCAACGCGAAGTACACCGCGGAGACCGTGGCCGACCTGGCGGAGAGCTGCCCGAACCTGGTCGGCTACAAGGACGGCGTCGGCGACGTCGAGGCCATCACGAAGATCCACGCGCGGCTCGGCGACCGGCTCACCTACATCGGCGGGCTGCCCACCGCCGAGACGTTCGCGCTGCCCTACCTGGAGCTGGGGGTCACGACCTACTCGTCGGCGATCTTCAACTTCGTGCCCGAGTTCGCGCTCGCCTTCTACGCCGCGGTGCGCGCCGAGCGGCGCGACGACGTGCGGCGCATGCTGAAGGAGTTCGTCCTGCCCTACGTCGAGATCCGCAACCGGAAGGCCGGGTACGCGGTGAGCATCGTCAAGGCGGGCATGACCGCGACCGGCCACCCGGCAGGCCCGGTCCGCCCGCCGCTGACCGACCTCGCGCCGGACGAGCTGGCCACCCTGACCGAGTTGATCGCGCTGATCGAGCCGATGGGGGCGGTGGCCTGATGCTGACCGGCGAGATGTTCATCGGCGCGGCACGGGTGAGCGGCTCCGGCAAGGAGGTGTTCTCCCGCGACCCGCGCACCGGCGAGGAGCTGGCGCCCGGCTACCGCTACGGCGGTGCGGCGGAGGTCGCGCGCGCGGCGGCGCTGGCCGAGGACGCGTTCGACGTCTACCGCGCCACCGATTCGGCGACGCGGGCGGCGTTCCTGGAGCGGATCGCGGACGAGATCACCGCACTCGCTGAACCGATCGTCGACCGGGCGGTGCTCGAGTCGGGCCTGCCGCAGGCGCGGCTGACCGGCGAGGTCGCCCGCACGACGGGGCAGCTGCGGCTGTTCGCCGCGACGCTGCGCGAGGGCAGCTGGCACGGCGCGCGCATCGACCCGGCCCAGCCGGACCGCACTCCCCTGCCGCGCGCGGACATCCGGCAGCGGCGGGTGCCGCTCGGACCGGTCGCGGTGTTCGGCGCGAGCAACTTCCCGCTGGCGTTCTCCGTTGCCGGTGGCGACACGGCGTCCGCGCTGGCCGCGGGCTGCCCGGTGGTGGTCAAGGCGCACGACGCGCACCTCGGCACGTCGGAGCTGGTCGCGTCCGCGGTCCGGGCGGCGGTGTTGGCGGGCGGGCTGCCCGAAGGCGTGTTCTCGCTGCTCGTCGGCGACGGGCCGGAGCTGGGCACGATGCTGGTGACCGATCCGCGGATCCAGGCGGTCGGCTTCACCGGATCGCGGGGCGCGGGGCTGGCGCTGGTCGCCGCTGCGGCCTCCCGACCGCAGCCGATCCCGGTGTACGCGGAGATGAGCAGCGTGAACCCGGTGGTGCTGCTGCCGGGTGCGCTGGCTTCGCACGGTGCCGAGCTGGGCACGGCGTTCGTCGGGTCGCTGACGCTGGGCGCGGGCCAGTTCTGCACCAACCCCGGTCTGGTCCTGGCGGTCGAGGGGCCTGGGCTGGACGAGTTCGTCACCGCGGCGGCCGAGGCCGTGCGGGGCGACGCGGGCGGGACGATGCTGACGCTCGGCATCGCCGGTGCGTACGCCGGCGCACGGGACCGGTTGGCCGGTCGTCCCGGTGTCGTCGAGCTGGCGCGCGGCGAGGCGGGTTCGTCGGCCGCTTGTGGTGGCGCGGCACTGCTGGCCGTGGACGGCTCGCGGTTCACGTCCGAGCTGCAGGAGGAGGTGTTCGGCGCGACCTCGCTGGTGGTGCGGTGCGCCGACCAGGCCGAGCTGCTCGGCGTGGTGCGGGCATTGGAGGGGCAGCTGACGGCGACCGTGCACGCGGTGGAGTCCGACGAGCCGCTGGCCGCCGCGCTGCTGCCGGTGCTGGAGCGCAAGGCCGGGCGGATCCTGTTCAACGGCTGGCCCACCGGTGTCGAGGTCGGGCACGCGATGGTGCACGGCGGCCCGTTCCCGGCGACGTCCGACTCCCGCACCACCTCGGTCGGTTCGCTCGCGATCGAGCGGTTCCTGCGCCCGGTGGCCTACCAGGACGTGCCGGCCGCCCTGCTGCCGGCGGTGCTACGGGACGGCAACCCGGAAGGCGTGTGGCGCAGGATCGACGGCGAGCTCTCGCGCGACTAGGAAGGCTTCGAGATGACCGTTCCCGTGGTGACCGCGATGCGGGTGGTGCCCGTCGCGGGCCAGGACAGCATGCTGCTCAACCTCAGCGGCGCGCACGCGCCGTTCTTCACCCGGAACCTGGTGATGCTCACCGATTCCGCGGGCCGCACCGGGGTCGGCGAGGTGCCCGGCGGCGAGCGCATCCGGTCCACTTTGGAGGATTGCGTGCCGCTGGTGGTGGGGCGGCCGGTGAGCCGCCACCACGCGGTGCTGGGCGAGGTGCGGCGCCGGTTCGCCGACCGCGACGCCGGCGGCCGCGGCGCGCAGACGTTCGACCTGCGCGTGACGATTCACGCGGTGACGGCGCTGGAGGCCGCGCTGCTGGACCTGCTCGGGCAGCACCTGGAGGTGCCGGTGGCGGACCTGCTGGGCGAGGGGCGGCAGCGGGACCGGGTGCCGGTGCTGGGTTACCTGTTCTACGTGGGCGACCGGACGCGGACCGACCTGCCGTACCGCGGTGGGTCCGGTGACGGGTGGTTCCGGGTGCGGGACGAGGAGGCGCTGACGCCGGAGGCCGTGGTGCGGCTGGCGGAGGCGGCGCAGGCGCGGTACGGGTTCCGGGACTTCAAGCTGAAGGGCGGGGTGCTGCCCGCCGAGGAGGAGGCGGAGGCGGTGCGGGCGCTCGCCGAGCGGTTCCCGGAGGCGCGGATCACACTGGATCCGAACGGCGGGTGGCTGCTCGCGGACGCGATCCGGGTCGGCCGGTCGCTGCGGGACGTGCTGTCCTACGCAGAGGATCCGTGCGGCGCGGAGGGCGGCTACTCGGGCCGGGAGACGATGGCGGAGTTCCGGCGCGCGACCGGCCTGCGCACCGCGACGAACATGATCGCCACGGACTGGCGGCAGCTGGGACACGCGGTGCGGATGGACGCGGTGGACATCCCGCTGGCGGACCCGCACTTCTGGACGATGGCGGGCTCGGTGCGGGTGGCGCAGCTGTGCGACGCGTGGGGCCTGACGTGGGGTTCGCACTCGAACAACCACTTCGACGTGTCCCTGGCGATGTTCACCCACGTGGCGGCGGCCGCGCCGGGCGACATCACGGCGATCGACACGCACTGGATCTGGCAGGACGGGCAGCGCCTGACGACGGACCCGCTGCGCATCAAGGACGGCGAGATCGAGGTGCCGCAACGGCCGGGGCTCGGGGTGGAGCTGGACTGGGACCAGGTGGAGCAGGCGCACGAGCTGTACCGCCGCCACGGCCTGGGCACCCGCGACGACGCGGCGGCGATGCAGTACCTGGTGAAGGGCTGGACCTTCGACCCGAAGCGGCCCTGCCTGGACCGCTGAAGCCGGCGGGCCCTGCTCAGCGGCTGCCTGCTCCGGCCGGGCCACCGTTGTGGCCTCTCGGGAGCGGCCATCGCTCCCTCCCCAGCGGCTGCCCGCGTCGGCCGAAGCCACCGTTGGTGGCCTCGGCGGAGCACCTGCCTGCCCCGGGCAGGCAGGCCACTCCGGAGCGAGCGCCCCACCAGCCCGATGATCACTTCCGACCGCAGTCGCTACTGCCCGCTCAAGCCCAGACCACCGGTCCACCAGGCCCGAAGCACCTGCCTACCCCGGGCAGGCAGGCCACTCCAGGGCCAGCGCCCCACCAGCCCGGTGATCACTTCCGGCCGCGGGCGCTGTTCCCGGGAAGGTGCTCAAGCTCCGTCCGCCACCCACGCGCCGGGGCGTGTGGGGCTGCTCCGGGCCGGCCCGCGCCGCCGGCCCCGAGCAGCCCGGCGGGGGCGGCGGCCCCGTCTCGACCGCCGTCTCCGCGCTGGCACCTCCGTCAGAAACCCTCCACGAACCGGCGCGGCGGCATGCCGCGCACACCCACCTCCGCCCGGTACAGCAGACCGCCGTCGCCGTCCTGGCGGGCGCTCGTCACGTACAGCACGTCCAGGTCCGGCCCGCCGAACACGCAGCTCGTCGGGCACGCCGCGGGCACGTCGACCGTCATCAGGCGCTCCCCGGACACCGGGTCCAGCCGCCACACCTGGCCGGCGCCCCAGATCGCCACCCACAACCCGCCTTCCGCGTCGACCGTCAGCCCGTCCGGCAGCCCGACCCGCGGCGACACGTGCCGCAGCACCCGTCGGCCCGACACCTCGCCGGTGGCCGGGCGGTAACGCCACGCCGCGATCTCCCCGGCCGCCGTGTCGACGTGGTACAGCACCTGCCCGTCTGGCGACCAGTCCAGTCCGTTCGACATCCCCAGCCCCCGCACCGCGACCGCGACACTGCGCCCCGCGACGCAGAACAACGCGCCGATCCGCCGGTTGTCGTGCGTGGCCGAACCGGCCCAGCACCGGCCGCGCGGGTCGATCGCGGCGTCGTTCATGCGCGCGCCCGGCTCCAGCGGCAGCTCGATGACCGGCGACGTCCGGCCCGAGCGCGGGTCGAGCCACGCCAGGCCGCGTTCGGTGACCGCCAGCAGGTCGCCGCCGGGGCCGAGCTCGACCGCGCTGACCCGGACGTCCAGCCCGACCGACACCCCCGACCCGGACGGCGTGACGTTGTGCAGCCGCAGACCGGGGATGTCGACCCAGTACAGGACGCCCGACGGATCCCACAGCGGCGACTCGCCGAGTTCGCTCACCGCGGTGGTCACGCTCTCCGCCGGGCACAGGACCGGGCTGCGCTCGGAACCGATCATGAGACCTCGACTTCGGTAGGTTTCACTAGCCGAACAGCATATCTCAATCTGCGGATTGCGCTAGCCCCTGAGGCGGGCCGCCAGCTCTCCCCTGCTCCGCACGCCCGCCTTGGCGAAGACGGCCTTGAGGTGGTCCTGCACCGTGTGCGCCGAGATCCCGAGCGCGTCCGCGATGTCCACAGTGGACGAGCCGGTGAGCACCTCGCGGCAGATCTCGCGTTCGCGCGGGGTGAAGCCGTAGGCCGCGAACAGCAGGTCCACCAGCACGTCGCCGCTCGCGCGTTCCAGGGTCACGACGGTTTCGTCGTCGTCGGAGACGAGCCGGGCGGCGCGCAGCAGGATCCACCCGCCCCGTGAATCGCGGATGCGGGCGCCGAACGTGCCGGACGGCGCGGCCCGGGCGCCGCTGACCACGGCCCGCACCATGACCGCGAACCGCCCGGGGGCGATGTCGTCGAGTTCGTCGCGCCATGCCCGCGCGGCGGCGGTGGCCGCGCGGGGCTCGCCGTCCGCGGTGACCACGACGATCGCCGGCCGCTCGGGCCCACCGCCGCCCGCGCGAGCGGCGACGCGGGTCGCGCAGGCCAGTGCCGGCGCCACGGCCGTGAGGAACTCGGCCTCGCGGTCGGTGAAGTCGGTCGTGCGGACCATCCCGGCCGCGCCCCAGCACACGCCGTCGACGCGGAAGACCACGCGCAGCTCGTGGTGCAGTCCGAGCGGGCGCCACACGTCGTTGACGCGGCTGCTGCGCTCGCGGTCGCGCCGGGGCAGGTCGGACAGCCGCGCCACCGGCGACGGGCGCCGGGCGAGCTCGGCGAACGTGTGCGGCTCGGTGCCGTCGTACTCGCAGGCGGCGAGCACCGGCTCGAAGTGCGCCGGGATGCGGGCGGCGCCGCTGGTCATCGAGCTGATGACGACGGTGTGCGGGTCGAGCGAGGCCCAGCAGGTCAGGTCGGTGGGCACGACGCGGCCGACCACCTCGATGGCGGCCGCGTGCAGGTCCGCGACGCCCAGGCCCGCCTCGGCGAGTGCCGCGATGTCGCGTCGGGCGCCGTGTGCCCGGCCCTCCCACATGCCCGGCAGTATGCGCCCGCGGCGGCGGCCGCGGGTATCCCACATTTCCGGGATGGCCCGGGTGGGTGGCGCGTCGTTGGCTGGCGGCATGAAAACGCACACCAGCACCGCGGGCGAGGGCCAGGAGCTGCACTCGCCCGACGCGATCATCACCGTGAAGGCCGGGGCCGAGCACACGGGCGCCTACGAGCTGTTCGAGGTCGACGCGCCGCGCGGGCCCGCGGTGCCCCCGCACGGGACGCCGTGGCCGAAGGCGTACTACGTGCTGCACGGCCGGATGGCGGTCCTCGTCGACGGCGAGATCCACGACCTCGGGCCGGGCGCGTCCATCACGGTGCCGGCCGGGGCGATGCACACGTTCACCGTGCACACGCCGGCGGTGAAGTTCCTGGCGTTCAGCCCGGGGGCGCGGATGGGCCGCTTCTTCCGGGACGTCGACCAGGCGGTGCCTGCGGACACGCCGGTGGCCGAGGCGGCGCCGCTGCTCACCGAGGTGCTGCACCGGCACGGCATCGTGCTGGAGGACTGGCGATGAGCCGCGACACGATGCCTTCCGGCCGCGCACGTGCCATCGCGGCACGGGCTGGCACCGGCACTTCGGCGCTGCCCAGCCGCACAC